>PWPZ01000235.1 GCA_003556985.1 Bacteroidota bacterium | reverse complement strand
CAGCGGATATTATTTCTCTGACAAACCTGGATGAGGATGAACGGGTGGCCTGGGGTGCGGGACTGCAACTCAGGGTTCCGGCAAGTCCCCACACTTTTTCGGTCCAGGTAACCAATGCGCGCACCCCCACTCTTCAGGGGAGCTCGAGGGGGCATGATTCGGTAATATGGGGTTTTGAATTTACCATGCCTATGACTTTTTTGGGTAGGGGTATTGCTAATTAGTGTCGAACCGGAGAATAGGCGTTGCAGATCAACCAAACCGTCAGGCATGCGCTTTGCTCATTTAATCAACAGTGATTTGTGCATATAATTTACGATAACCCCTTGTTCTAATGAGACCGATAATTATTTTTACCTTCCTTTTTCTCCTTTCAACCTTTTTTATCTCGCAGGGATATGGACAGGCAGATACCACGGAATATCATATAACCCTGAGGCAGGAAACAGTTAATAAAACAGGCAGGGATGTTACCGGTATGACTATCAATGGAACCATTCCGGGTCCTGTGCTACGCTTTAACGAAGGGGATTACGCTGTTATTTACGTGGAAAACCAAATGGATGAGGAATCATCCATACACTGGCACGGATTTTTATTACCCAATTTTTTTGATGGTGTTCCCTATCTGAATACTCCTCCCATTATGCCGGGGGAAACATTCAAATATGAATTCCGGCTCAGGCAAACAGGTACCTACTGGTATCATTCCCATACAATGTTGCAGGAGGAAATCGGAGTTTTTGGCGCTGTGGTAATCGATGAGGCGGATGATCCTCTTGATTACGATCAGGACCTGGTACTTGTGGTGGCGGACTGGACCAATGAAAAGCCAATGACAATTCTTCGCAATCTAAAGAGGGGAAACGAATGGTATGATATAAAAAAGGGCACCGATACTCCTCTTAACCGGGTAATTGCCAGGGGTGCCCTGGGGGCACAGTTTAATTTCTGGCGTCAGCGCATGGGAGGCGCAGATATTTCCGATGTTGCCTATTCCGGTTTCCTGGTGAACGGGGAAGAAAGACTGGAATATCCCGGTGTTGAGCCCGGTGAAAGGGTCAGATTGCGGATTATAAATGCCTCTGCCTCGAGTAACTACTGGCTGACCTTCGGGGGTGGCGATCCGGTTCTTGTTTCTGCCGACGGGTTGAACGTTGAACCTGTCAGGCGCGAAAGGACATTTATATCCATTGCCGAAACGTATGATTTTATAGTGACTATCCCCGAAAACGGCAAAATTGAGTTCAGGGCAACCGTGCAGGATGGTTCCGGCTCTGCATCAGCTTTCCTGGGTAAAGGGGATGTCCTGCCCGCCACCGAAGTTGAACGGCCGGATAAAATTGGGATGATGATGGAAATGGCTGAAATGGATATGCGAATGGGCGCTCCCGGCATGAAATTCCGTCCCGGCAGGGAAGAACCCCACGAAATGAGGGATAAGTGGGGAATGGATATGGATATGGACATGGACATTGATGAACACGACGAAATGGACATGGATGAACACGACGAAATGGATATGGATGATCATGAGGATATGAACGGTATGGATATGTTCGCTGAATTCAGCTATGATTTTTTGAGGTCGCCTGAAAGCACAGCCTTCCCGGAAGATGCCCCGGTAAGGGAAATACTGCTGAACCTGACCGGGAATATGAGTCGTTATGTCTGGAGCATGAACGGCATTCCTCTGGCAGAAGCCGGAGAAATAAGGATCCGCGAAGGAGAGGTCATTAGGGTTGTACTTAACAATCTTACCATGATGCACCATCCCATGCATTTACATGGTCATTTCTTCAGGGTCCTGAACAGGCACGGTGATCACTCCCCGCTGCATCATACGGTAAATGTTCCCCCGATGGAGGAAATAACAATCGAATTCTATGGTGATGAAGATGGTGACTGGTTCTTTCATTGTCATATCCTCTATCACATGATGGGAGGCATGTCAAGAATTTTTACCTATGGAACTCCCCGTGATCCAAGGATGGAAGAATTCCCGGTGTCCGAGCTGATTCATGAATCCAATCTTTATTATACCTGGGGTACAGCCGGTGCTGCCTCTCACATGACCAACCTGGACCTGGCATCTTCCAATATAAGGAACCGGTTTAATCTTCATGCAACTTACGACTGGGGCAATTACCTGAAATCAGACATTACCTATGAGAGATACCTTTACGATCATCTCAGGGTGTTGGGAGGAGTAACACTCAGAAGCAGCGGGAATACTCCCATAGGTGAGATTACCCCCACAGCCATTGCCGGCATAAGGTATTTCACGCCCTATATGTTCCACCTGACACTCCTGGCAGATAATCAGTTAAGGCCAGAACTCCGTTTGCACCGTTCATTGATGATATTCCGCCGCACCTTCCTGTTTGGCGAATTTGAATACCAGGCGGATTTTGGCTGGGTAAACGATCTTACCGATCCGGTGACCGGTAATCCTGTCGATTATCTGGATGATATTACCTGGTCGGCCGGACTGGAAATCATGATCGGAAGGGACCTGTCAATTATTGGAAGTTATGATAACCGGTTTGGATTTGGCGGTGGAATAGCGGCAAGATTTTAAGAATACCGTTTTAGAATGTCAAGAGCTGATTTGCCGGCAGGTTTATCCCCCAATGAGTGGTATTCTCTGGTAGAATCCATTTTATCCACAAATTTTTGATAACCGTGTAAAAAAGGTACATTTTTTACACTCACCTGAATTCCTGAACGGTTATAAAAGCGGACTGTAATTTTTTGGCATGATTTTTTCAAATAACTGAGATACAGAGAAATCATGTCGGACGAAATTTGATATCATGCATATTAAAAATTCAGTTACAGCCTTGAAAACATTCGGAATGTTTATAATGGCTATTTTCTTTATTTCCCTGGCAGCATATGCCCAACTTCCCCCGGAACAGGGAGAATATCATTATACTGATGAAGAGCTTGAAATGTTTGTAGAGGCTGCAATTGAAATTATGCCGCTACAGCAGGAAGCACAGGTGAAAATGATAGAGAAGGTGGAGGATAGCGGCTTGGGTCTTGAAAGGTTCAATACCATCATGGAGGCACGAAGTCATGGTATGGAGTCGGATGCCACCGAAGAGGAATTGGAAGTTATCAGAATCACTATGGAATCATTGGAAGATATCCAGATGGAATACCAGGTAAAGATTGATGAGCAGATAAATGAAGCAGGAATCACACCGGAAAGGTTTGAGGAAATTTTTGCCCGTTACCAGCGTGATCCTGATATTCAAATGAGGATAAACCAGATAATAGAGGAAAAAGGATGATCACCTCTTTACCTTACCAGCTTGCCCACTATGGTGGCGCCTCCCAGTTGCGGAGCTGACTGTTCATACTGCAGCACTGAGAACGTGTCCTGCTCTATCCATATGGTCAGCGATCCGGGAGAGCCGTCGGCAGCTACAATATCCGTCCGCCATGTATTCTCTCCGCCTTCAAGGGTTTCGCCTTTTACATTTATCCGGAAAAGCTTCTCGGTCATGCCGGAAAGATCGGCATTTCGGAAAACAGTTGTGTATCCTTCGGACAGCGGGAGGGTGGCCAGTATAAGAGGCTGCCCGGGCCCCTCTGCAAACAGGGGTCCGCTGAGCGGAATGCTGACGGGAATTTCATTTGAGCCGGTATTAAGCATTCCCTCAATAATATCTTCCCTGTATTCCACGCTTATTTGCACCGGACCCTGCATCATTTCCCTTGTAAGGGGGGCAAGGGTCGCCGAGCTGACTCTCATCCTGTCGGTGGCATCTCCCATAGGAGTTCTGGTAGTTTCAGTGATAAGGTAGTCATCTCCATCCATGCTGATCTCGGTGGTGCTTTTCATCTGCATGTTCATAGCCTCTATGCTGATATCGTAATCAAAAGTGCCGGTGGCCAGCTGCCTGACGGGCATAAGCATAACCCCGGTTTCTTCCACAGTGGGTTCTTCGGTAAGGGTTACAGTGCTTACATCCACAGTTATTTCTGCAAGCCTTTTTGCAATGTTTTCTGGCATGTCTTCCTGATATCTTCCTTCTATATGCCTTGCCAGAAATTTTTCCATAGCAGCTATAAATGCCATATTATTTTCGGGCCTGGCAAAACCGTGCCCCTCGTCCGGGGCGTTTATGTATTCCACGGGGAAACCACGATCGCGAAGGGCTACAACTATCTGGTCACTTTCAGCCTTAATTACTCTGGGGTCATTCTGCCCCTGTACCACCAGTAGGGGCGCCACTATCCTGTCGGCCGAGAACAGAGGTGACTGCCTGATCAGCTGTTCCTTGCCTTCAGGCGTTGATGGATCTCCCATGCGTTCGTGGAACATTTTCCTTGCCGCCTCCCAGTAGGGAGGTATGGAGTTAAGCAGGGTTATAAGGTTGGAGGGGCCCACAAAAGAGACTCCCGCCGCATATACTTCCGGTGTGAATGCCAATCCGGCAAGGGTGGCATATCCACCGTAAGAGCCACCAAAAATCGCTACCCTGTCAGGATCAACTATACCCTTTTCCACAAGGTATTTCACGCCCCAGGTAATGTCGTCCTGCATAAGGTCGCCCCACTGGTTGTTGCCTGCATCCAGAAATGCCTTGCCGAAACCGGTACTGCCCCTGAAATTCGGTTGAAGAACGGCATAACCCCTGTTGGCCAGGAACTGGGAATAGGTGCTGAAGCCCCAGGTATCCCTTGCCCACGGGCCGCCATGCGGCACCACCACCAGGGGCAGGTTTTTATCTCCCATATTTTTGGGCAGGGTAAGGTATGCGGGTATTTCAAGTCCGTCGGAAGAAGGATAACGGATAGGGATCATATCAGACATATATTCCTCCGGCAGACCGGGGCGGGGGGTATACTGATAGGTCAGATTCCTGCTTTCCAGATCATAAATATATACCGAAGAAGGCTTGACATCGGAATATCCTACTACCATAAAAACCGATTCATCAAGAGTACCTGAAGAAAATGAAACCTCAGCGTCGCCAAGAGTTGATTTCAGGTGTTTATAATGACTTTCGAAATCCTTGTTGTGGAAATAGGCACGGGTGCGGTCGTCGGTATAAAAAGTGGCAATTATATCGCGTGTTTTATTTGATTGCCAGAGGCCGCCGAAGTCCACCCTTCCCTCGGGATCTTCTTCCACAAGGCTCTTCTCAAGTGTATTGATATCCATAAGGAACAGCTTGCTTTTATCACGCTCCTTTCCTTTGTTGGTCACCAGGTAGATCTTTTCGTTGTCTTTATGGAATCCGGCTGAATATGCACTTTCCATCAGTCCCCATTCATAGATCAGTTCTTCACTGTCACCGGGATCCATGCGCCATAATTCATTGTCGCCATTTTCTTTAGTACGGGAGGCCAGCCTGAGACGATCTTCCCAGTCGAAATTCCATGATGTGAACCTGTTGGTATTTTCCCGCAGCAGGGTCAGTTCGCCTGTAGAGATGCGAAGGCTGTAGAGATCATGCCATGCCGCATCCCGGTTATTCAGTCCCACAAACATCAGGTCCGGATCATTGTGGGAAATATGAAAGATCATAGCGCGGACTCCCTCCATATCTGTTATATTGCGGGCTTCGGGAATCACCCCCGGACTAGCTTCGGCAGGATTCAGGGCATATATATTGTAATTTTCATCTCCGCCCTGGTCCATTACAAAAAGAAGGTATTTGCCGTCACGTGACCAGAAATAGCCGGGGATGGGACGGTCGGTGCGGTCAGTAACAGGTATGGCTTCATCGAAACTTGCCGTACGGGTTTTGACCCAGAGGTTGCGTGTGCCCTGGAAGGGCCTCATAAACGAGAGATATTCTCCGTCGGGAGAAAGTTGTCCGCCGCTGATTTCAGGATCGCCGAAAAACAGCTCACGGTCCAGTAGTGGGGGAATATCTGCATTCATGCTGATGGAGATTGATGCTGCCATTATCAGGGTCGCAAAGGACCGGAAAGAAAAGGCAGCGGTAAATAATTGATAAATTTTTTCCATTTGTAAAGGATTTTTTAATAAATGTAAAACAATTTATCAATATAGGATTTAAAAATTGGTATTTTTTTATCAAATACCTGATTTTTTTTGGCAAAGGGAATAGGAGGCAAGGCAAGCGGCAATGAACGGAGACCACAGAGGGATGACCAGGCTTATACTAAAGAAGGGCAGGGCAACAGGGGAATGCCTGGCAACCCGGATCGACCTGAGACTGCCATGACGGTGATACAGGTTGGCGAGACCGGGCCGGCATCGGAACGCCCGGCAATCTGGATTGCTGCGGGAAAACCGGTCATATGGTATAGAGTGCGCAATAGCTGGCCGGTATCTGTGCGGCACCGGAATGGTTAACATTTATCAGAAATAAACAGAAACCAGGTTATTCCTCCAGAAAATACCGGAGCTGATCCAGCATGAAAGGTATGTCCTCGCTATCAATACCCTGCTGCAGAAGGTGGGGCATGTCTTCCTTAAAAACATCAAGGAACTCAGCTTCAGAAAAGCCAATTTCCGATATCGACTTTTGATAAAAGGCAAGCGCACCCTTGCGGTTTCCCAGGCTCCACTGCACATGGCCCATGTTTATCAGGTCATGCTTGTTTGGCTCATCTTCCAGAAGCTTCTGGAAGTATTTTTCAGCCTGCTCTTTCTTCCCGGTAAGAAACGAGCACCAGGCGATGGGCCGCCAGACCTTCTTGTTTCCCGGGGCAAGGTATTCGACCTTAAAATAACATTTCAGGGCTTCGTTGAATTTGCCCAGTTCCAGCAGGCACTGACCAATGTTGAGCTGGTTGGCAAGATTGTCGGGTTCTGTTTTTTCGGCTTCCCGGTAATATTCCAGCGCCCGGTCTGGCTTTTTCAGATTCTGGTAACAGCGAGCAATCTTTTTAAGATTCCACAACATATTGATCTCATAGAGCTCGGCTTTCAGGTACCCATCCAGTGCTGTCTCAAAATCGCCCATCTTTTGATGGCACCAGGCAATTTTCTGGTACAATTCGCCGCTTTTTTCCTTCTCCAGCAGATAACCGAATATTTCCGAGGCTTCTTCAAAATAGTCTTTGGCAAAATAATACTCCCCGATGTTCTTCAGTACTTTAGGGTCTTCTTTCAGAATATAGCCAAGGGCTGTTTTGTTATGAAAATCGAACCGCCAGTTGAAAATATCTTCAAAATCACCCTTTCGGGGGAAAAGTTTAAAAAACCGGTAGAGATCCTGGATATACTGGTTGGAGACGAACTCTGCACTGCGGGCGGAATCGAGTAGTTCTTCATCTTTTTTTATTTCCTTCATCTGTTCCATTTCCGCTTCCATTGCCTGGGTCATAAATTCCAGATTATCTTTGGGAATTCTTTGGAGACTGAAACAGAATGAATATTTGTCTGAATTGCACAACAGGGGGGCCTGTTCAATAGACCCCATCAGCTGCCTGGCAGCATTGTCGGAAGTATCAATTGTGCCGGTTATATCGGGATTTTCGGTGAAAAAGGGCATAAACCAGTTGGCAGGTTCATTAAAGAAGGGAAACGTTTTAAGCATTGAAAATGAACCCATAAAAACATCTGATCCTTTCATCTGCATTTCTGAAAACTCCTCCATCTTATTGAGCAGTCCCGGAGAATCTTTGAAAATCTCCTCCCATTCCGGATTCCTGTCCTCCGAAAGGCCTTCTTCCATAAGGCTGTCAAGGTTGATTTTGTTCTTCAGGTTCGGACTGATTTTTATCATTTCAGGAATTATTTCATCCCTGATCCGTTGCTGCAGTTTCTCTGTCTCCTTGCTTCTTATGAATTGAAGGATAATGCGCTCCAGATTAAGTTTGAATGAAGGGCTATCGTTAAGTATTTTGAGCCTGCCGGTAATTTCAGGGTAGAATGGCATGCGGGAGTCGTATTTGTACAGGTTTATCAGCAGTCCGGTCAGTGCACGTTGATTTATTCCTGCCTCCTTGACGGAGAAGGCATTGAACAGCAGACTGAATTTTTCCCTGTCAAAGAAACGTTGCAGGCTAAGGGTTATTGAGGTAACCATAAATGACCGGTAAGGTTCCGGCACCCGGCTGTCCGTCAGAAATTCCTGTAATGGTCCGGCTTCCTCGGGCTTCAGTTTATCGGTCAGCCATATCTGGTAAAACAATCCCCGTATTTTTTGCTGTTGCTCTCCGGAAGCTTCTTCGGGCGACTGAGCGGCTGATTTGGTGTTTTTTCCGTTGGAACGGTAAAAATCCCGTATTTCCTTAAGGTGTGACTCAAGATCGGTAATAAAGGAACCGGAGAGAGCTCTTTTCTTTTCATACTCCAAAGCCGGCGACAGCTTCATAAGAAGTGCCCCGTTTATTTTGTCAGCCAGCTCGAAAACCGATACGATCAATTTAAGGTAAACCTTTTGGCGTTCCGGATCACTGGTGCCTTCCATAGTGTATTTGAGCATGAAATGGTAGTTTTCCTCGAGGTTCCTGTATTCGTCGTAGTACACTCCCAGGCTGTTTTCCGAAATAAGCTTGCCTATAAGATCAAAAGCAGGTTTAAGCCTCCGGTCTGCAAGGTTATCCGATATTTTCCGGTAAATTGTTTTAAGCTCCTGATTTGTCATAATCTATATCATGGTCTATGTTCCTGTACATGTCCTGGTGTATTTCTTTTTTCGCTGCAAAAACCAATCCAATAACAGCATTATGCCGAAATGGCGCCGGATTAATATCGAATGCGGTTACTGCGATTGTCGCAGGTGTTACTTCAATTGCCGTAAGCTGTTACTGCGATTGTCGCAGGTGTTACTTCAATTGCCGTAAGCTGTTACTTCAATTGCCGTAAGTTAGTAAGATTCCAGGAAAATTTAATACCTGTTTATAAATGGATAAGGTTTATGCCCTGGTGGAGAAGTATAATTATCCGGTGGAGAAGGTTATATCCGGGTGGATAAGATTTATACCCTGGTGGATAAGATTTATACCCTGGTGGAGAAGATTTACACTCTGTATAAGAACAATATGTATATGGAATTGTTATTTATTTAAAGGGTTGATTAATTAAAATTTAATATTATGGATCTGGGAGAAAAGAAATGCAAACCATGTGAAGGAGGGACTCCTCCATTGGAGCTTAACGAAATTGAAGAATACAAAAAACACATTAAAGAAGACTGGAAAGTCGAGGGTAATAAGAAAATATCGAAGGAGTATTCATTTGATAATTTTAAGAAAACGATGGATTTCGTAAATAAGGTAGCCGTCCTTGCCGAGGAAGAAGGTCACCATCCCGATATGCATGTATACTACGGCAAGGTGATTATTGAACTATCCACCCATGCCATTGGCGGATTATCGGAAAATGATTTCATCATGGCGCACAAGATAGATCAGGTATAATATTCCGGTGAAAAAGCTGCTGTTTATCTGGGAAGAACTGAAATCAACATTCTGGTTCGTTCCTATACTGATAATAGTACTCGCAGTCGGCATTTCGGTTGTCGCTATCTACATTGACAGTCTGGCAGATTTTCCGAAAGAAGGCATATTCAGATATATATTTGCCGGCAATGCTGACTCAGCGCGCAGCCTGCTGGCAGCAATTTCGGCTGCAATGATTGGAGTTGCCGGTACGGTATTCTCCATAACTCTTGTCACATTGTCGCTGGCCGCCACTCAGTTCGGCTCCCGGCTCCTTAGAAATTTTATGCATGAGCGGGTGAACCAGGTTGTTCTTGGTTCATACATATCCACTTTTGTATATTCCCTGATTGTACTTAACTCGATAACCGAAAGCAACGGGAATGAGTTCATACCCGTTTTTTCAATTTTAATTGCCATTATTGCAGCAGTGGCAAACATAGTACTTCTGATTGTTTTTATACATGGTATAGCTACCAGCATTCAGTCTGAAAAGATTATTTCCGATATTTCCACAGCCCTTTTAAAAAGCGTAACGGATTTGTACCCTGAAAAAGTGGGCCGGGGGCCTGAAAAGCTAATAGTGCCGGACCTGACTTCGGTAAAGGAAAAATATGGCCTCAGGGAGCCGGTAAGAGCCCCTGAAAGCGGCTACCTGCAATATGTGGATGCCGACATCATATTAGAAACGGCAAAGAAAAAGGACCTGCTGATTGTTTTGCATTTTAAGCCTGGCGACTATGTTGTAAAAGGCATTGAGGTCATGGAAATTAATTTTAAAAAAGAAACCGAAAGGGAAGAGCTTGAGGAATTCAAAAATGCCTTTTTTACAGGAAAAGTCAGGACCCCTCAGCAGGATGTCGAATTCTCGATCCGCCAGATGGTTGAGGTAGCTGTCAGGGCCCTGTCGACCGGCATTAATGACCCCTTCACTGCAAATTCCTGCATTGATAATCTTACTGCTATAATGTGCTATCTTGCCGGGGTGAAATTTCCCGCCAGGTATCGTTATGATGATGAGTACAATCTCAGGGTGATTGCTGAGGCCGTCTCGTTCGAAGGGGTGATGAATGCCGCTTTCAACCAGATACGCCAGTATTCGGAAGGCACTCCGGCGGTTTTAATCAGGCTGATGGAAGCAATGATCACGATAAATAAATTCGCCGAACGGCCTCAGCTAAAAAAAGTGGTAAGGTATCATGCAGAGATGATCCTCAGGCTCGCAGAGAAATCCATAGACGAGGAGCAGGACCTGGAGGACCTTCGGAAAAGAAGCAGGCTACTGATCGGGAGCAGCCCGGAGCCGGACAAGCTAAAGAAATAAAAGGAATCATCGGAAGGCCCCTGCATATCCTGAGCTGTCCCTGCATATCCTTAGCTTTTGGGGTGCTCTGTTCAAGCGGGGGTGTGTGGAGGGTATTAGAACATTGAGGGGCATGAGAAATAATCTTCACGAGGTTCCGGGTCTGCCGGTGGACTTTTTAATTTCTTTCAGGGAATATTTAATAACTTCCCATGCCCTGGCAATATCCTCCTTTTCGGTGGTTCGCTGTCCGACAGCCATCCTGATCGTATAGCGTCCCGAAAGTATAGTATGGGTCAGGTAGACGCTACCGCTTTCATTGATCCTGGACAGGAGCTTCTTGTTGAGTATGTTAAGTTCTTTTTCGCTTCTACTTCCATCGTTCCACCTGAAGCAGACCAGGTTGGTGTTGACAGGGGCCATGAGCTCAAATTCTTCAGATGACTTTATCCGGTAGGCAAACAGTCCGGCCAGCCTTATATGCTTGCGAACTATTTCCTTAAGTCCGCTTACTCCGTATTCCCTGATCACGAACCACAGCTTAAGTGCCCTGAAGCGCCGGCCCAGCTGAATTCCCCAGTCCCTGTAATTATGAACCTTCTCATCACTTGCCGTCTTCAGATATTCCGGGTTAATGGTCATGGTACGTATAAGAAGTTCCGGCTCCTTCACGAAATAGGCAGAACAATAGAAGTTTGTAAGAAGCCATTTATGAGGATTGAAAACAAATGAATCGGCGTATTCGGCTCCTTTCAGCAGATTACTGTTTTCTTCAAGGATTGCCGCCGTACCGGTGAAAGCGGCATCCACGTGAAGCCAAACCCGATACTTCCTGCATATGCGTCCTATTTCAGGCAGGGGGTCGATGGCGGTAGATGAGGTGGTTCCAATAGTTGCCACAACGCAGGCGGGTTTCTTTCCTGCATCAAGATCATCCCTTATGGCCTGTTCCAGCTTATCCGGGAGCATGGCGTAATCTTCACCCGTTGGAATGTAACACAGGTTTTTGCTTCCGTATCCTGCTATCTTAACTCCCTTTTCAATGCTGGAGTGGGCTTCTGCTGATGTATAAACTCTCATGTTCCCGGCAATTCCGGTTTCATTCGAAGAGAATCCGGAAGCAGTTTCCCTGGCCGTGAGCAAGGCAGTGAGGGTGGCTGTCGATGCAGTATCCTGGATAACGCCGCTCAAGCCTGCGGGTAGTCCCAGCATCTGGCGGAGCCATTCCAGAACTCTTTCCTCCAGCTCTGCGGCAGCAGGCGAGGTTTCCCAGACCATGCACTGGGCGCCGATACCGGCTGTCAGCAGCTCGCCGAGTACCGAGGCGGGACTGTTATTTGCGGGAAAGAAGGCAAACCAGCCCGGATGCTGCCAGTGGGTTATTCCCGGAAGGATAATATCCTGAAAGTCTTTCCAGATTGTCGCCATATCTTCACCTTCCGGGGGCGGGCTCCCGGGAAGGAGTGATTTTATATCGCCGGGATTTACAGAAGACCTGATCGGGTAGTTTCTGACATTGTCGAAATAATCGGCTATCCAGTCCACAAATTCATATCCGTATTGCCTGAAAGTTTCTTTATCCATTTCAATCCTTCTTAGTTTTATTCAAAATGATGCTCAAATTATTCCGTTAAGCGGGCATTAATTACCTGCGATTGAATCATACACAAAAAAAGCCGGTTGATATAGTAAATTGTTCATGGATAGTTCATGATCTAAATTTCCAGGGGCGGCGGAACCTGTCTGACAGTCCGCGCAGGTAATATATGTAAATTTAAGAACAATTTTTTGACTGGCATGCCCGGCCGGACATGTTTTTATGGTTTGAAATTTCATTATATTTACCCCGTTCCAAGTCGGGAATCAGATTCTTTACATCAAATGACACCGGATAAAATCTTTCATAAAAAACAATTGCTATGTCAAAAAGACCAGTTTCATTATTCATCGCTGCATTTTTTCTGCTTCTATTCAACGGATTCTGCCTTCAGGGTTCGGACACAGAGAAGTCAATCGACCGGTACCGGAAAGGCGAAATAATTGTAAAAGCCACATCCGGCTCGTCAGTTATCATAGAGCAGGTAAGCCATGATTTCTGGTTCGGGGCTGCCATTGCCAATTCCCCTTTCAGCGGTTCGCTGTCAGAATACGACATCGAACAGTATAAAAAAATATTCCTTGAGAACTTCAATTCGGCTGTAACCGAAAACGCTGTGAAATGGGGTAATATGGAACGACGCAGGGGTGAGGTTAATTATTCCATAGTAGATGGCATCCTGGAGTGGACCGAGGAAAACGATATTCCCCTGAGAGCGCACAATCTATACTGGGGCATCCCGCAGTTTGTGCAACAGTGGGTAAAGGATTTACCGGATGATGAACTGGAAAAGACACTAAAAAACCGTGCGGAGACTGTCACATCCCGGTACAGGGGACGGTTTGCAGAATATGACCTTAATAATGAAATGATCCACGGTAATTATTATGAAGACAGGCTTGGCCCGGAGATTACAAAAAAGATGGCGGAATGGGCCCTGAACGGTGATCCCGACATTAAATTGTATTTAAATGATTACGATATACTTACAGGAAATAAACTGCCTGAATTTCTTGCTCATATCCGATTGTTGCTTAATCAGGGTGTGCCAATTCACGGCATTGGAGTGCAGGGGCATCTGCATGCGGAATCTTTTGACCGGACGCAGCTTAAAAATGCCCTGGATTCACTGGCTCAGTTCGATCTTCCCGTTGTGGTGACCGAATTCAATATGCCCGGTCAGCGATCAAAATTTTACAGTGACCGCGATCTGGAAATGACAGCAGAAGAAGAGGAGATGAAGGCAGATGATCTGGTGGATTATTACAGGATATGCTTTGCCCATCCCTCGGTTAAAGGAATCCTGATGTGGGGATTCTGGGAAGGCGCCAACTGGATCCCGGCCTCTTCGCTTTACAAAAGGGACTGGACGCCCACTCCGGCGGCAATTGCATACCAGGATCTGATCTTCAATGAGTGGTGGACCACCGAAACCGGCAGGACCGGAAGCAGTGGAGAGGATTCAACACCGGCGTTTTTTGGAAAGTATGAAGTTACCGTTGACGGGAAAACCAAAGAAGTGGAGCTGACTGAAGCCAACGGAAAAATAGTGGTGGAGTTTTAGGCTCACAAATGGATTGACAATCATTAAATGCAAGGTTAACATATTACTCACTTTATTTTATTCTGAATGACTTTGTTTCTATCACTGAATTTAGCCTTTGTTTTATTGCTGACCGCTTCCTGCGGTACAGCGGACCGTACAGAGGACAGCGGTTCCTCAAAGCCGGCGCTTGACGACAGGTCAAAAGAAGGGATTGTGGCCTATATGGATGGAATCATCCGGGACGGGTATATCCTTTCCGGGCAACATTGCGGAGACGGCGACAATATCGAATCAAAGTATGCAGATGTGAAAAGGCTGTATGAACTTACAGGTCACAAGCCGGCGTTGTTAGGTGCGGATTACGGGTGGAAATTTAATAACGATTTTCCAGTTATCAACCGGCGGCTGGCCGGTCACTGGGATAGCGGCGGACTGGTTACTGTGAGCTGGCATGCCAATAATCCGTTTTCTGATTCTCCTGGATATAACCCCCGGATAAATACAATTGAGAATAAACATTCAATTGATCTGTCGCTGCTTTTGGAAACTGCACCTGACAATGATGCCAAAAATAAATATCATAAAGAATTGAATACCATTATCGATCAGCTGAAGTATCTCCGCGACAGGGGAGTTGTCGTGATATGGAGACCATTTCATGAAATGAACGGTAACTGGTTCTGGTGGGGAACCGACAGTTTTGAAGATGATCAGACGAATGTGGATGCTTTCAGAAATCTCTGGAAAGATATGTATGACTTGTTTACAAATCACCACGGGCTTACAAATCTTATATGGGTATACTCCCCCCATGCCGAAAGTGACTGGACTACAAATGTCTCTCTTTATTACCCGGGTCCCGGTTATGTTGACCTTGTAGGGGCCAGCAGCTATGCTGCTGTTCCGGAAATAAAGGACTATGAGGCACTGGAGGCATTTAACAAACCTGTTGTAATGAGTGAGATAGGTCCGGACCGCGATACTTACGGTAATTATGATATGGCCCTTATTCCTGAAATATTTGCGGGAAAGGCTGCCTATTTTCTTCAATGGCACAGCTGGACGGGCGCTGCGGTATCAATTGTGGATAACCCTAATTTTGAAGAGCTGATGAATGACAACAGGGTCATCAATCTTGGCGACCTTTAGGAAATTCCGGCTTTTCGAAAAAATCGAACAGATTTTATTTCCGGATGTTTCTTTAGTATGGGAAGATATTCTTGTAATTGAAACTAAACCGGAAAAGCTATGAAAAACGAATATTTGCCCGTTGGTTATGATTTTTTGGAAATCATCGGGGAAGAGAAAAAGAAGGAGATTAGTTCACTGATCCATTATTTCGGCGGGAATAATGAACTGGAAGATTCCAAAGGGGAAATAAAGGAGATATTGAGCGAAAAAGATGGAGATTTCCTGGCAATGAACACCGGAGACAAAGTGCGCCTTGACCGTATTATAACAATAAATGGAAAACCCGGACCTGCGTTTGGTGAGTATGACAGCTATGCTAATGACTGCATGGACTGCACATAGAGATATATTGTGCCTGCAGCTTCTTATTCCGGGAATATGTCGGGTCTTACCGAGGTGTTTTTTATACTGTTACGATGAGTGACTGCAACTTCAAGTCCCCATCCGTGAAGGGTATCGTAATGCCCGTCTTTCGTCATATCCATTGACTCGCAATCGGCATTCCCCGGCCCCCAGGACCAGGCCAGCCACCCTGTTCCTGTTTCCTGGGAATAATCAAGGATGTATTTGTAATCTATGCAGCATTGACATCCGACCGACTCATGGGAGAACTCACCTATAATAATGGCAAGATCCTTGTCACGGGCAGTATCTATAGCTTCTTTGATTCGCTCCTGCGGTGCGTTGGCATCCCAGGGATGCCATGAAAATATGATGTTTTTCTGAGGATCATGCTCCAGTATTGCATTTCCGTGGTTAAGGATATCCGATTCCCTTCTTCCCCAGCCGGAGGCATCGATTACCAGTGGGGTGTTGATTCCTGCTTCCCGTAATTGTGTGACAGCATTCTGGTATTCTGTTCTGAACTGGGTTCCGGTTACGTCATGGTTCCCTGCTTCATTGGCAATATTAAGCAATACATATTTTTCATGCTTTTTTATTACTGCAGCAATGTCAGGGCGACTCCAGTAATCCACACACTTCTGTAGCTGATCCCACTTTCCGGTGGCCTCCCAGACAGCTGGCATCGGAATCATATTGTTATCAATACAATTTGTGAGTGTTTGATCAAGCTCTTCAGCAGTACCTGAGGTAAACCAGAAGATCCTGGTTACATTGGCCCCGGTTTTGGCTATTTCGGGATAAGCCACTTCACCAGCCCGGTCATGGTAAAAAATCATCTTGTTCACTCCTCTCATTACGAACTTTTCGCCGTTAGGCGTATAAATATCCGGACCTTTAACATAGAAGGACTGATTTTGTGCTGATAAGGGTGTTGATGGAAGGAAAGCAAGCACTAATATCCATTTGAAAATGTAAAACTTTTTGATGGCAGTTATCGACATAGGATTTGATTTTTTATGATCTTCATGTGATCCGGCCCTTAACGGGTATAGCCCTGATCAGTGGTAAAGATATAAAAAGAAAATTATTCCCCGTTTATAGCCACAAATTCCAGGGATAATATTTTTTCCCTATTTTAGCGACATATCTGATTCCCGGAAAGGAGTGGACCAGAACACATGGAAATTATGATGTAATACCCAAAGGTTTTAAAAAATACTAGAAATATGTTGCAAAAAGGACGGTTTACGCTAACAATCTGGATTTTTGTCGGATTTTTCCTTGGTATACTGTTGGGGGCTGTCATAGGAGAACCTGCATTGCCGTTTACCGAACCTCTGGCTGATATTTTTCTCAGGCTTCTAAGGATGGCCATATTGCCGTTGATTATCACTTCGATAATAAGTTCCATCATACAGGTAGGGTCTGCATCCGGCCTCGGAAAAATGGGTATGAGGACTTTGGCTTATTATCTTTCCACCAGTATACTGGCGATTTTCACCGGCCAGGTGCTGGTCAATATCTTCAGGCCGGGAGTCGGCGCCGACATACACCTGGAGGAAAATCCCGATACGATTATAGCAGCGGAGCGAAGCCTTGGTGAGCTTTTTCTGAATATTATCCCGGAAAATCCGATTGGCGCTGCTGCATCCGGCGACGTTCTTCCGGTCATTTTTTTCTCCATCCTGTTTGGTCTTTTTGTCACTCAGTTAAGTGCAGATCACCGTAACCTGATGGGAAACTTTTTCAAAGCCGCATTTGAGGCCATGATGAAAATGGTTTCTTTTATTATCTGGACAGCGCCCTTTGGTGTATTCGGGATTATAACCGGAATAGTTGCCACCTCAGGATTTGCGCCTTTCAGATCACTGGGTTTTTACTTTATAATTGTACTGGCCGGACTTTCAATTCATATGTTTATTACCTTGCCTTTGTTGCTGTGGAGTTTTGGCAGGGTAAATCCGCTGAAACATTACAAAGGAATGTTACCCGCCCTTATGACTGCATTCTCTACATGTTCGACCATTGTAACTTTACCCCTGACCATGAAGGCAGTTACTAAATATTCAGGAGCTTCCGAAAGGGCTGCTGGATTTGTGCTTCCTATCGGTGCCACCGTAAACATGGACGGAACAGCCCTTTATGAATGTGTGGCAGCTATCTTTATAGCCCAGGTTTACGGGTTTGACCTTTCTCTCGGTGCCCAGTTAACCGTTGCTGTTACCGCCGTTCTGGCATCCATTGGGGCGGCAAGCGTTCCCATGAGCGGACTGGTGATGATGTCGATCATACTCAGCGCAGTAGGGCTTCCTCTTGAGGGAGTGGCCATAATTCTGGCAGTGGACCGGATCCTGGATATGTTTCGTACCACTGCCAATGTGTTCAGCGACAGTTGCGGGGCGGTGATAATATCCAGGTTTGACAGTGCAGGAAAGAATCCTGCTCAGTAGTAAGAAACTTGCCGGTTGACAGAATTACAATAAGTCCTTAAAGCCGTAAAAGTCAGAGGACTGATTTAGTCCGGTATATTCCGGCAATTGTCATTTATAGCACCCTGTTATGCCAGATGCCATTAATCATCTTCGGCAAGCATATCATCCATCATCATCATTATTTCTTCAGGCGGAAGATAAAGCCTTTTTTTACGTCGTATATATTTTTCCGGCATGTCGGCAATATGCAGGATAAAATCCTTGGTGGCCAGAATATATGGGCCCAGATCGTGATTCAAAGCATAGGTGTCTGCCGCTCTTTCCGCGGTAATGATGAAGTTTTTCGAAGTATAATAGCCAATTCCGAATATCATTAATTCCAGGTTTGTCTTTCTCAGATAGTCCATTATATGGCCCAGCTCATGTCCGATCCATCCTATCAAAACTTCGTGTGGTAATTCCTGGGTCGGGATTTCTTTTTTTTTAAGGCGGAACTTCGGACTGATTTTAATGATATAGGTTCGCCGTTTCCGGTGACCAAACATGGTGGTATATCTTGGCTGAGCCTGCATAAAATGGGTTCGGATGTGTTTATTATATACAAAATCGATTTTTACATTTTTCAGTGAAGGATAGAAGGAAAGGGCTTTTAGCGTAACCCCCCTTATATTGTCGGGAATGGTCTTTCCCGTTGCGAAAACTTCATATGATTTCCTGTCTTTATCCATTTCAGGGATTTTTGATTTTTATCAGCAAATATTTAATTTAATTAGTCGGTTTGATGGGACTTACGATAACAATATTTTGACTTCGTCGATCTCACATGCAATTTATTTTTCATTGATCAATAATCATCAGATGTGACATTCATTGTATTTTGAAATCGTCATGGAAGATTCATCCCGCTTTTCTGCCGTTAATAAAACAGGGCTTTGCCGGCTGCGCAATACAGGTGTAAGGACCATCCGGCCTGACTTCCGGGGGTGCCCCGGGCACCATTTCTGGTCCGTTCGAATTAAAACTTAAAGAGTTTTTATCTCGGTTACCAGTTTTTGCAACGAATCCTTGGCATTGCCGAAAAGCATCCTGGTATTGTCCATATAGAACAGGTGGTTTTCAATAGCCGCATATCCTTTACCCATGCCGCGCTTCATTACGATGACATTTTTGGCTTCAAGGGCTTTTATGATAGGCATGCCGTATATGGGACTCGACGGGTCGTCGAGTGCAGCAGGGTTAACAACATCGTTGGCGCCTATCACCACAGCTACATCTACGCCGGCCATTCCAGGATTAATGTCATCCATTTCAATTAGATTGTCATAGGGTACTTCAGCTTCCGCGAGGAGAACGTTCATATGCCCAGGCATACGTCCGGCAACAGGGTGGATTGCAAATTTGACCTCTACATCTTTCTCTTCAAGGAGTTCTGCCATTTCATTGCATACATGCTGTGCCTGTGCTACCGCCAGGCCGTAACCAGGTATTATCACTACTTTTCTTGAATAGCTCAACAGCACTGCAGCGTCGCTCAGCTGGATCTCCCTGACGGTACCGGCAGTTTTGTCTGCTGCCGGCCCTCCGCCCCCAAAAGCTCCCACAATTACATTGAACAGTGACCGGTTCATGGCCCTGCACATCAGTATGGTGAGAATCGTTCCGGCCGATCCGACAAAAATACCGCCAAGTATCATGGCCTGGTTATTATAGATAAAACCTGCCATGGCCGCGGCGATACCCGTAAATGAATTGAGCAGTGAAATGACCACCGGCATGTCTGCCCCTCCGATAGGCATTACAAAAGTAACTCCATAGATCAGCGACAATACAAGCAAAGCATAAACGATCATCCTGTTAACTTCAAAAGGTGCTCCTGCTGCGAGAACATATATTATCAGTGTGATTATGATGGCCAGCATGAAAATATTCAGATATTTCATAAAGCCGGCAAATATGTCACCCACTTTACCGTCCAGTTTGCCATATGCAATCATGCTGCCGCTGAAGGCAATACTCCCGAAAAAAAGACCCAGCAGGGTTACAAGGGTGGACTCATTTCCGGGATTTGAAAATTCAATTAGTGAAACAAGTGCGGAGGCTGCCCCCCCCGTTGCATTGAATAATGAAACCAGTTGAGGTATTGCGGTCATCCTGACCGTTCTTGCAATGTATGCTCCCAGAACCGATGCGGCGGATATGGTTATGACTATTATTATTATGTTGGTCGATTGTATGCCTGCTCCTGCTGCATCTCTGTGAAGGACCAGAGTGGTTATCATGGCCAGAAGCATGCCTGCTGCAGCCCACCGGTTGCCCAGACGGGCTGTTTCGGGATGACTGAGTTGTTTCAGGCCAATCACAAAAAATATGGCAGCCACCAGGTAGCTGAACTCAAGAATTACATCTCCGGTTGTTACTCCGAGAGTTTCTAATGTAGTGTACATGATTCAATCTAATTTTTTTTCTTTTTCTTGAACATCTCTAGCATCCTGTCAGTGACAACAAATCCCCCCGCTACGTTAAGGGTTCCGAAAAGTATAGCAAGAATTCCCAGGATCAGGTTAATGTTAAGGACGATTGTATCGGCATGACCTACCAGGATAATTCCCCCGATAATTATCACACCGCTGATTGCATTGGCACCCGACATCAAAGGAGTATGCAATACCGACGGTACGTTTGAGATTACCTCGAAACCGAGAAAAATGGTGAGAATAATAATGAATATGGCTTCCTTGTATTCGTAGAAAAAGATTAATAACTCTTCCATGATTTATGTCTTTGATCTTTAAATAATTATTTTGACTGCGAAGCTCCTGCTTCCATAATTTCCCGGATTCGGGAATGAACTATTTCTTTTTTATGGGTAAGACAGGTTCCCTGTACTATTTCATCTTCAAAGTTAAGGGATATGTTACCTTTTTCATCGATAATCAGTTTCAGAAAATTGATTATGTTGTTTCCCAGCATCTTACTTGCGTCAATTGGCATCTCCGAGGGATAATCAGATTTGCCGATAATGGTTACTCCTTTATGAACTATCGTTTTACCGTTTTGAGTAAGTTCACAGTTACCGCCGGTAGAAGCCGCAAGGTCTATTATAACAGATCCGGGCTCCATCTGCCCGACAGTTTCTGCCGTCAATAACAGCGGGGCTTTTTTTCCGGGTATTTGTGCGGTACATATAACAATATTCGATTTCCCGGCATGTTTTTGTATCGTTTCTGCTTGTCTTTTTTTAAAATCTTCATCCTGTTCAATGGCATACCCGCCGGCTGCACTGTCTTCCCTGGCACCCTCCACTTCAATAAATTTTGCCCCAAGGCTTTTTACCTCTTCCCTGACTGCCGCACGCACATCGAAAACTTCTACAACCGCACCGAGCTTCCTGGCTGTCACGATAGCCTGCAATCCTGCCACTCCGGCTCCGAGTACCAGCATTTTTGCAGGTTTAATCGTCCCCGCAGCCGTCATGAACATAGGTATAAAACGAGGATAGTTAATGGCTGCATCAAGAACAGCCTTATAGCCTGCAACCGTGGACTGGGAAGACAAAATATCCATCGACTGGCCCCGTGTGATACGGGGAATGAGTTCCATGCTGAACGCTGTTATATTATTTGATTCTAATTTCCTGACAAGATCGTGGTTGAAAAACGGGTTCAGTGCTGCCACAAGGATCTTGCCTTCGGCCATTGCTTTCAGATCGTTTTCAGAAGGAGGTTGAATTTTTACAATCAGATCGGCATTTTCAAGAATATCTTTTCTGGTAGTCACTTTTGCTTTTGTTGCTTCATAATCTTTGTCGGATGCAAATGCCTTTTCACCCGCCCCCTGTTCAACGAGTACCGAAACAGCCATCTTTTCAAGAGCGGCTGTCCCCTCAGGCAATAAAGCCACCCGGTTTTCATTACCTGTTTCTTTGAGTATTCCTATCTTCATATGTACTAATAGTTATCTGATTACTTAATCAGGATGTGGGAAAAAAGATGGCAAATTGCTTTTCAACCATGTGCAAGCCTGCCATAATACAATACCGTCCTGCAAAGTAAAGATATAAATAAGATTTCAGAATTTAAAAACCGTTTTACCGGCAGGTGGTTTAACGATTCATAATTTTCACCGGTTATCGCTTCATACACTTCTTCCGGTATTACATATCCCGGATTGGGCAAAGCCCCGCCAGCACAATACCTCGCTCTAAGGAACCGGATTAAAAGAGTAGCCAAAATTTTCCATGTGTTTGAATGAGATTCTAAAATAAAAACAGTTTTTTTGAATGATTTTGTTTAACTTAGAGTTACTAACACATGGAAGACAAAAACAATAATCACCCTCCGCAGGCAGACAGAAGATATTTGCTGGTCAAACGGACAGCCTTTATTTTATTGGCCATTGTTCTGTTTATTTATGGCCTTATCGCCGTGCGTAATTTTCTTTATCCCATAGCTTTTGGTTTTGTTCTGGGTTACCTGCTTTATCCTGTTGCAAGCTGGTTCGAGATTAAGGGAATTCCCCGGATCCTTGCCATTCTCATACTTATACTGGGTACCCTGGCCATACTGACGGGCTTAATAATTACAGCCTATCACATACTTACACCGCTGGCAATTGATTTTCCTGATCTTGCCGACAGCGCCGTTGATAATATGGCAGAAATAGGTGCCAGTTTGGGTCAGTATTTTGGCCTTAATCCGGATAATATAAGTGAAACTATCAGGACGCGGGTTTCTTCCGTGTTTGAAGCAGGAGGAGAACAGTTTCGGGATTTCTTTACTGCTACAACCAACACAATCGTGGCCTTCGGTTTGTTGCCCGTATATATTTTCCTGTTTTTATATTACCGCACAAAATTCATGTATTTCCTGCTTAATCTTGCCGGCAGATCCAGAAGAAGAAAAATGGTCGCCGTGTTGCGTGAAATAGCTAATGTAATGGTACGTTACCTGGGTGGGGTTATAT
>PWPZ01000009.1 GCA_003556985.1 Bacteroidota bacterium | reverse complement strand
TCTTCAGAACCAAACCTTGCCTATACGATGCCTGCCGGGGATGTTGAACTCATAGCGCATTTCAGTGAAGTCGCACAACCCGTATTTAACCTGACCCTCGCTGTTAATCTGGCGGAAGGAGGAACGGCGGCCTTTGGCGATGGACAGCAGGAAGGCCCTTATGAGGAAGGTGTAACGGTAAATGTTGTCGCCACGCCCGCAGAGGGATATGAATTTGTTGAATGGACGGCAGACGGAGTTTATGTTTCTTCAGAACCAAACTTTGCCTACATGATGCCTGCCGGGGATGTTGAACTCATAGCGGAATTCCAGCTGATAACCTCTACGAACAATGACCGGCCTTACAGTCTGAAGATATACCCTAATCCTTTTACTGACATAATCTATCTGGAAAGCATACAACAAATTGACAGGGTGACCATTTCTGATATCACTGGCAAGACTATCCGGGTAAACTCCGGCAATGAACTGCAAACCATTACTACGGGTGATTTCAAAACCGGATTGTATTTTGTATCAGTTACATTTAAGAACGGAGAAATAAAAGTTCTCAGAATGATCAAACGATAAAAGGATAGAAGGATAAAAGGATAAAACAATAAAACAATAAAACGATAAATGCCCCTTCCCAATATAACAAGTACTTGATATTCATCAAAAAAAACTTCGCCATAATCGGACTATCCACCACCAGAAGTGGTTTAAGCCCGATTTTTGCTACGCACCGCGAATTTTTTATCACGCATGCCTTTTGGGGCAAAGGCACGCCAGTCCATCACCACGCCCAGGGGACGTGGTTTTTCAAGATAAACAAAATTTCTAAATGCGCATTAAATAATCCAGATGAAATTTTTTTTGCATTTATGTATGAAAATTGATAACTAATACTGACTTTTGTGCGTAAATACAATATCGAAAAACTGTAAATATGGACATTAACTAAAGGGTATACGAATGAAGTCCCCTTGCCGATTGCAACACAAGAAGAAATGAACTAAATCATTGGGGTTCTATGAGGCTAAAATGCTGAATGCGAATGCATTGCTGTGGTCAAATAAAAATAATAAGTGCGAAAACTATAATTTATTGATATGAAAAATTTACCATTGAAAACCAGCCTTATGGCGATTATTTTAACTTTTTCTGTCTTTAACTCTTCAGCCCAGCTTACTGATATGGGCAGGTTGCTGACGGGTGGGGCAGAAGATGGCGGGAAGCTTCTGGAGGCTTATCTTGCTCCGTTTCCAAAAGCTTTTGGAACCTCACTTAATGCCGGCTGGTACAATACTGCCAGACCTCATAGATTTCCCGGCTTTGATTTGACATTCTCATTAAATGTCGCTTTTGTTCCCGATGAAGCAAAATATTTTAATCTTGATGACCTGCAACTCAGTCAGGCTGCCCAATATGCAGAAGGAGCAGTGGCACCAACTTTTTCGGGCTCTTCCGGGGAACCCCGGCCCTCGATCAGGTATACCCAATCTGTAAATGATCAGGAAATCGTGCTTGCCGAATACACCCTTCCGCAGGGGACGGGCTTAGGCTTTATACCTGCCCCTGCATTACAGCTGGGTGTTGGTGTTCCGCTTGGAACGGATATAATATTCAGGTATACCCCTGAAGTAAAACTGGGAGATGCTGGAAATATGGGGCTTTGGGGTATTGGCGTCAAGCATAGTGTGAAGCAATGGATTCCAGTACTGAAAAGAGTGCCCGTTTTTAATCTTTCGGTTATGGGTGGTTATACGAAGTTTTACACCGGGGCAGATATAAATTTCCTGCCCGAAGATATAAGAGACGGAAATAACCGTCCGGCCCAGGACAACACTGAAATGGTCAGCTTTGATAACCAGAAGATTGATTTCGGTGTAGGAAGTTTTACTTTTAATTTAGTTGCCTCTGCTGATATTCCCTTTTTTACGGCATATGCGGGATTTGGCATTAATTCAACAACTACAAATCTCAAAATGACGGGGTGGTATCCTGTTCCAACGGTTAATACTCAGGATCCTTCTATCATTGAGGTTACCGATGAATCTGCACTAAAAGATCCTGTAGATTTCACCCTTGGCGGTGATTATAAAGGTGCGCAGCCGCGGGTAACCGTTGGAGGAAAGTTTAAGCTTGCGGTTGTCCATATCCATTTTGACTATACTTATGCACATTACTCTGTTGTTTCCGCCGGACTGGGTATTAGTTTCCGGTAAATCATCTGTTTTTTGCCGATATTTAATTTAATCCCCCTCCCCGGGGGATTATTTTTTTGTCTGATTGGCAATTAGGGCAAATCGGGCGCGGTCACGGTCTGGCGTGGCCCTGCCTTGCCTTGCCTTGCAGGCATACGTGGTTGATCACCTGGCTTCTTAATGACCTGGTGAGGTATTGCCCTGACATGTGTCATTGTATGCCCTGGAGTGTAATATTCCGGGATCTTTGCCCTGACATGCTCAGCTATGTAGACATTTTTTATTCTTTCCTGGTTTTGTTTTTGCATCATTACAGATATTGATTTATATCTTTATAGCGTTGTTATTTAATCAGGCATTAGTTACGAAATGATGGAAAGAATAGAAAGTCAAAATCTGACTGAGAGGGAAAAGAAGGATATTCTGAACAAGTATCAGGGATTGCTCAGAGTATGCAGAAATTGTATACGTCCCGAAGACAGAAAAAAAATAAGAACTGCTTTCAATATTGCACTAAATGCCCATATTGATAAAAAGCGTGATTCCGGGGAGCCATATATTTTTCATCCGATTGCGGTTGCAAGGATGGCGGTTGAAGAGATCGGACTTGGAACCACATCCATACTTGCTTCCCTGCTTCATGAAACCGTAACCGAAAAGGAGAATAATTTCTGGGAGATAGAAAATAATTTTGGCAAACCGGTCAGAAATATAGTTGAGGGTTTAACCAAAATGTCTGGTATCTCTGCAATGAATACTTCCCTGCAGGCCGAAAATTTCAGAAAGCTTTTACTGACCCTTTCTTCCGATGTGAGGGTGATTCTGCTGAAACTTGCCGACCGGCTGGAAAATATGCGTAATCTGGAATATTCTTCCGCCGAAAGGCAACTTCAGGCTGCCTCTGAAACATTTTTTCTCTATGCCCCTCTTGCCCACCGGCTTGGTTTGTACACCATCAAATCGGAGATGGAAGATCTGTCGCTAAAATTTACAAATCCGGAAATATATAATGATATTCAGGATAAACTAAAGAGCTCTACCGCAGCTCGTAACAGGTTTATCCGGGAATTTGCCGAACCAATTAAGAAAGAGCTGAAAAATCAGGATTTTGACTTTGAGATTAAGGGCCGGACAAAATCAGTTCATTCGATCTGGAGTAAGATGAAGAAACAGCAGGCTGATTTTAATGAGGTGTACGACATTTTCGCAGTTCGTATTATCCTTAACACGGATATTAAAAATGAAAAAGCTGATTGCTGGAGAGTATATTCGGTTGTGACAGATTTTTACCAGCCTAATATCAACAGGTTAAGGGACTGGATTTCGGTGCCCAAATCCAACGGTTACGAGTCTTTGCATACAACTGTAGTTGGTCCCGGCGGAAGGTTTGTAGAAGTCCAGATCCGCACCCGCAGGATGGATGATATTGCTGAAAGAGGTCTGGCTGCCCACTGGAAATACAAAGGTGAAGGAGTTGACAAAAAATTTGGCGACTGGCTGATGCTTATCCGGGAATCCCTTGAAAATAAGGAAGCAAGTGCACTGGAATTTGTAGATAATTTTAAATTGAACCTGTATACCGAAGAGGTGTTTGTTTTTACACCCAACGGCGACATTAAACGATTTCCTGCAGGTGCGACCGTCCTTGATTTTGCCTTTGATATCCATACCGATTTAGGAAGCAAGTGCGTGGGAGCCAAGGTAAACGGTAAAAATGTTCCCATAAAGCAGGTTTTGAAAAACGGTGACCAGGTTTCAATCCTGACATCCAAAAATCAAAATCCAAAAATTGACTGGCTGAACTGGGTATATACATCAAAGGCACGAACCAAAATCAAGCAAAGTCTAAAAGAAGCCAGGCAGGTTGAAGCCGATGCCGGAAAAGAACTTTTGAACAGGCGCCTGAAAAACTGGAAAATAGAATTTCCCGACAGGTTGAAAACCAAAATGCTTAAGCATTTTAAGGTCAAAACTTCTTTTGACTTTTACTATCTTATCGGATCGGGACGAATAGATCCTGCCGACATCAAGGAGCTGATAGCTTCATTCGAACAAAGTGAAAAGCCTGTTAACGGTAGTATTACCGAGACTTCCGTGGAAACTGGCACGACTGAACTTGATACCAGACTGGAGAAAATTGCCGATATTCTTATTATTGATCAGAATTTGAATTATATTGAATATAAATTGGCTCCCTGCTGCAATCCGGTTTTTGGCGACCCTGTTTTTGGGTTTGTTAGTGTTAACGGGGGAATCAAGATTCACCGTACCAGTTGTCCTAATGCACCTTCAATGCTTAGCAGGTATGACTACCGTATCGTGAAGGCCCAATGGACCAATTCTTCTGAAAACAGCTCATTCCAGGTCATGGTCAAGCTTTATGGAACTGATGAGGTGGGTATTGTCAATAAAATATCAGATGTGGTTTCCAAAGACCTTAAAATGGTACTCCGCTCTATTAGTATTGATTCGAAAGACGGAATTTTTGAAGGGATTATAAGAGTACTGGTGAAAAATAAATCCCAGCTGGATCTGCTGCTACACAAGCTCAACAGGGTTAAGGTAGTTTCCCGTGCAATGCGGCTTGATGGTTAAAGCCCGACCATTTTTATAATAAAGTGCTTGCATAAACGTTACTTTTAAAGTAAATTTACAACAGATTTAGTTGCCGGGGTATATATTATAATGATCATGAAAACACTTCGTACATTATGCATTTTACTGGCTGTAGTCTTACTTTCCCTACCGGGAACGGCGCAGGGATTACTTAATAATGGTACAGCACGTGGTGCCGGTCTGTTGAGCGGCCAGTTACCGGAAAACACCCGGTTCAGTCTTGAAATGGGAACCGGTTTCACAACTTTTTCATCGGGTCCCAATGTACTTGGTAATTATATTTCACCAAGGCTTGAGTATGATTTAAGCCCCGATTTTACTATTGTTGCCGGCGGAAGTTTTTCATTCAACCGATACAGTAACCTGCCTCAGCAATCACTTGTTATAAATAATAACTCTGCCCCTTTTCAGGGAATGACCGATCATTCTTTGTTCGTATCAGGAAGGTATGCCGTCAGTGAGAATCTTGTTATGACCGGCACAGTTTACAGTGAGGAAGGACAACTTCCGATGTTTTCATTGAGCCAGGCCATGATGAACCGGGGAGCCAGGAACCAGGGATTTATGGAATACAAAAATCACGGAATGTCAATGGGACTCGAATACCGGATTAGTGACAACTTTCACTTTGGTGCTGAAGTAGGCATTAGCAGAGGCAATAATCCTTACGGACTTTACTCTCCCTTTGCTGATCCCTTCAATAGCAGGCGCAACAGGTCAAGGCAACATTTATTCCCCTATTAATTCCTGGTAAATCCCTGTATGTACGATATAATTGGTGACATTCACGGGAAAGCCGATTCCCTGAAAATTCTTCTTGATAAATTGGGATACCTTAAAACCAATGGCTATTACTCCCATCCCGAACGCAAAGCCATATTTACCGGAGACTTTATAAACCGGGGCAAAAAAGTACGCCAGACCCTGAAAATAGTCAGGCGTATGGTTGATAACAGAGCTGCTTATGCGGTGATGGGTAATCATGAGTACAACTTCATATGTTATCATACGAAATCCTACGGTCGGGGATATCTGAAAAGACACAACTCATCAAACAGAAGTCTTTTTTACTACACCACCAAGGCTTTTATTAATCATCCTTCAGAACTGAAAGAATACCTCGAATGGATGAAAAAACTTCCTTTGTTCCTTGAATTCGAAAATTTCAGGGTAGTGCATGCCTGCTGGGACAGGAAACTGATTAAGTTTGTGAAACGCAATCTTCCCGGGAACCGGATAACCGAATCTTTTTTGCATAATTCAGCAAGGGAGGGCACAATAGAGAACGAGATAATCAGTGTGCTTTTGACCGGAATAGAATTGCGGCTTGACAAGATCACAAAAGCGCTAAACTCTCTGGGGAATCCGGTTGATCATATGCGTATAAAATGGTGGATGCAACCCGATGGTCATCGTTTAAGTGATGTTGCTATGGGCGACTATAAAATTTCTCGCGACCGGCCGGTAAAGAAAAGCGAAAAGCACATGTTTTTACCATATTCCGAAGAAAAAAGGCCGGTTTTTATTGGTCATTACTGTCTCAGGGAAGAACCACAGCTTCAGACCCCGAACCTGTGCTGTATTGATTACTGTTGCTATCGTAACGGCAGACTGGCAGCATACAGGATGCAAGGGGAGACGTGGCTGAAGAGGGAAAATCTTGTTTTTGTTTAGGTGGTTCGTAATAATCCGGGATGCAAGGGGAGACGTGGCT
>PWPZ01000249.1 GCA_003556985.1 Bacteroidota bacterium | reverse complement strand
GGGTCCGATTTTGAATTCACCCTGGTCGTTGGTAATCGAACCGGTTATCAGTGATGAATCAGCATGCCTGTAAAGTGCCACGGTGGCGTAGGAAACAGGATGGCTGTCGGCTTGATCGAGCAGAGTGCCTTTTATATGTCCGGTGTTTTGGGTGGTGCTCACGGGAGACCGGGGGCTGCCCTGGGGGTTTTGGGTGGTGCTCACGGGAGACCGGGGGCTGTCCTGGGGGTTTTGGGTGTTGGGTTGGGAGTTCCGGGTGTCGGTCTGAGTCGCAGGACTTCCTGAAGCCGGTTGGCCGCTCTGATCCCAGGACGATGTCCCCGGGGAGACTGCCGGGCCGGTTTGCTCCAGAGGCGAGATGTGAGTCGAGGGCCCCTGGGAGGCCTGGTGGCTGTTCTGCTCCTGGAGGGCGGTGCCCGTGAAGTCCGGAATAGCAAGCCCGGCAAGTTCGGTTTGTTTTTCCGGCTGAACATGGAAGGAAATGTTTTTCCCCTGCAGCGGAAGTGCGTATCCCCAGATCAGGAGAGATAATATTCCTATTATTACCAGGGATTGCTTGCGGTCGGTTGATGCTCCTTTTGTTTTCATGACTGCTATTTATTTTGGTTTGGCAATTAAAATTTCATGAAACAAAGAGAGCGAACATTAGACTGATATCCAAACATTTGGTAGTTACAGCAAGGGTTTGTGACCAAATGCAGCGGGCAGGAAAAACCAGCAAAATTTATGTTATGAAAGGTATTTTTCTGTGACGAATGGCAGGGGTTTTTGTTATTTCCGGTACTGGCGAAAGCGGCTGTCAAACGTTTTTGCGATGGTGCGGGAAACGGGGATCTCGCGGTCGGTGCCCTTAAGCCTTAAAACATAGCCGGCGGCATTCCCCTGCTTTTTTGTTATCATCATCATATTGACGATAAACGCGCGGTGGGTTCGAAAAAAGAAAGGGAGTGATGATAACTGCTTTTCAATGCTGCCTATAGAATTGCGTATTATCTCCTTTTTCACCTTATCGTCCTGAAGAAGGTGAAACACCACGTAATTGCCTTCCGACTCGGCAAACAACAGATGGCCCGGATAAAAGCTCAGGCTTTCCTTTTTCAGGCTGGAATTGATATGGATCTTTTCTTCCGGGATTAAGCTCCTGGCATCCTTTCCAGTATCGGGAAGATCGGGTTCAAACCCGCGATATAACAGGTACCGGTAGTTCATAGCCGAGAAAAAAAGAAATGGCAGCAATCCCACCAGTAAGGCGGCTGAAACCGATTGCAGATAGGTTTCAGCATTCCATCTGTCAGCCGGGGGCTCGATAATAAATGCAGCAAAAAATATAACGGTGCCCAGCAGGGTCAGGATAATGACGATGGAGAATATTTCCTTAAGAAAATTCCAGTTTTTCGTGTCGGAGAAATATTTCAAGCTCCTCAATGCCCTTATAATCCCATAAAGTGAAGCTCCGGCCACAAGGGAATATACCGCCATGGTAGCCTTGTACGATAATCCCATTGATCCGTGACTTCCCAGGGGCCTGTAAAGAATGGTAAAAATAAAACTGAAGGCTGCCACGATCAGGGCGCCCTTAAAAGGATTTTTCACAAGGTAATTCTGCGGAAAATACTTATTTAACCAGTTGAATCTTTCATTTACCATCAAGGCAAATTTAATACAATCCGGTCAAATGATAATATAAAGCTTAGATTGACGGGTTAAGGGCGTCAGGCAAATCACTGTAAATTGTCCCTTCGGCCAGTCCGACGGCAAAATCCTGTTCAATTTCCCGGAAACGGTCGCTGTTCAACACCGGAATCAATGTGTCCATCGCGCTTGAAATAATGAGTCTGCTGTTGTATGAACCGGAACCGCCCTTGCTGATCCACAACCTGTTGTCTTCTACACTCAGCTCATACTCACCGGAATCATTTATAGCATCCTTCTCTTTGTGCAGCGTACTGAAATAATTATAAACAAGTTTGCCGTAGGAGGTGCGGACCGCCCGCCATGCATCACCGAAAGACTTGTCCGCCCTTAACATCTCATACCGCCCGGGATGATTTGTTTTCATATAGAGCAGGTATTCGAGTATGAAATAGTCCATCTCGAAAAATGCCCCCATAGTGCCCTGGGCACCAGAAACCCATTCCAAAAATCCTTCCGCCTCAGTTGGTCCGGCTATTTTGTAAGCATCCAGCATTTCATACCTGAACCTTGATCCCAGAAAATAGGCATTCAGTTCATCAAGCAGGGCAAGGACACCGTGTACCTGGGAAGAGGTGCTGCCGGTGATATACGTTTTATATCTCAATGTCTGTCTGTTTTCAGGAATGACTTGTGAAAGCCTCGATGCAGGAAACAGGTAATTCCCCGGAAACGTAATTAAATAAGATTCCGATGGGGAAAGATAAAGCCGACGCCCTTCATCACTCATTTCAATGGTGAGGTCATTTTCTGACACATACCGGAAAATATCCTTCCTGGAGTAACCGTGAGATATTTCATGGACGTTGGAAGACATTCGGCCGATTACCTCGAAAACATTGTTTCCGGAAAGATAGTGGAATGTTTCAGCAGGCTTGTTCATCTCCATTATTGTGCCACAGCCCAGTAATATCCGGGAAACCTCAGGTAAAAATTCATAAGACATTAGCAGGTGCCATGAATCGGGCGACAAGATCCTTGTGGACTCTTTAACCCATCCAAATAGTTGGTTTGAATAATCAATCTCATAATCCCGGTACCTGTCAGTGGGGTTCAAAATGGTATGATCTCCGGCCAACTCACCTGATTCTGTATTCTCAGATATTTCGGCAGATTCACTGCTGCTATTCGAAATATAATATGATATTGCGATCTGAATGGAATTATAGTTTTTCCTTGCTCTTCTTTTGGCAGATACACTTCCTTCTGGCGGCGATTGTAATATTCCGGCATCGTAATGCGAACTGGATTTCACAGAGGCAGTCCGGCCAGGAACTTCTTTTCCGGTATCTCCATCCTGAATTTCCTTTTCAGATAATATATTGTCGTGGGGGCTGGCAACCTTCTCTTCAATAAAAAGAACCCTTTCATTAAGATACACAAGTGCGAGGAGGGTTGCAACGGCGAATATAATTGGCTTCGGTTTTGTCATATGGTAGTTTTAAACGGCATGTGATTCTGATTATTATAAAAAGTGTGGAATTTTTACACAGTTGGGTATCACCCCACCCTTAAAGCTCCGTTCACACAGCAACTTACAGATATTAAATATTTAAATTCGGTTCCACATATCCTGCAATTCCAAGCACGCACCATCAGAAAATCAGATCCTGGCAACGGGTTAAAATTTATGGTACAGAATTCGAAGCATCCAGAACAAAACCAAATACTTGCCAATATGGAGAACAATAATTTGTCTGTTGTAATAACCGGCGCATCCAGCGGAATTGGGCGGGCCACCGCGATGGAATTCGCCCGGATGGGAAACAAACTTACCCTCACAGCCAGGCGCCTTGAGGTACTGGAAGAAGTAGCAGAAGAATGCCGGCGGGTTGGTGGAGAAGCATACACCTACGCCATGGATATTACCAATGAAAATCAGGTATATGAATTCGCCAGGTATGCGAATGAAAAGATGGGCAGCATTGATGTATGGGTAAACAATGCGGCAGTAGCCATGATGGGGCCCTTCGATGAAACTCCGATGGACAATATCAAAAGACTGATGGATGTTAACGTACTGGGCTATATGTATGGAGCCAGGGCCGCATTGAGCTATTTCCGCAACCAGGGAAGGGGGACGCTGATCAATCTTTCATCACTTGCGGGAACCACAGGCCAGCCCTTTTCAATTGCCTACACCACAAGCAAGGCAGCCATCAGGGGAATGACACTCTGCCTGCAGCAGGAAATGGCACAGGAAAAGGACATAAATATTTGCCTGGTATCACCGGCGACTGTTGATACACCGCTTTTTCATAATGCAGCCAATTACATGGGGCGTGAAATCAAAGCCATGGAACCTGTAGTCGATGCCCAATCGGTAGCTGAGGAGATCGTCAGCCTGGTCCGGCACCCGAAACCGGAAGTGCTGGTCGGTGGTATGGCCCTGACTTCCACCTTGATGCAACATATTTCACCCGACGGGTTTGCCCGGATGTATAATAAGCAGGTCCAGTCCAACCATTTCAGTCAGGATATGTCAATGCCCGATCCCGGCAACCTTTATGAACCAGGAGAAATATCATCCGTCGACGGCGGCTGGCACGGCGAAACATCAAGGGCCATCAAAGCCCGGGCAAGGATCACATTCCTGTTTGGCCTGCTGGTGGCCGGTGTAGTGGCAGGAACTGCCACTTTATTGTTAAGCGGAGGGAAGAAATAACAAGATCAACAAACAAGGCAATACTTAACGCTGAGAAAATATGAGCTTAAACAGGGAAACTTACTATACAACAGCACGGGCAAGGTACTTCACAAGTATCTATTCTTCCCGGCCGGCAGATTCTGAACAGGAATCAGTTGTACTCGTTCACGGCCTGTGTCAATCAGGCACCTATATGACCCGGCTGGCAATGGAACTGGCAAGGAAATTCATCGTATATGTTCCCGATCTTCCAGGGTTTGGCAAAAGCAGCAAACCTCCCCAGGTACTTAATATACAGGAAACGGCAGACGCGCTGTATGACTGGGCCAAAGCAGCAAATATCGGGAAGGCATATTATCTTGGAAATTCTACGGGTTGCCAGGCAATTGTAGACTTTACTATCCATTATATGGACATGGTGAAAGGAATCATTCTCCAGGGTCCGACCATTGACCCTTATTACCGCTCGGTTCCCGGGCAGCTTGGAAGCTTTGTCAGGAACTCCCGGGAAGAGCCTTCATTGCAAAAGCGTAACATGATAATAGATTATTCTAAATGCGGACTCAGAAGAGTCAGGAAAACATTTGAATATGCACTAATCTACGAAACTGAGAAATACCTTCCTGAAATTAAGGTCCCGGCAATGGTTGTAAGGGGTAGTGAAGACATGATCGTTTCCCAGGAATGGGCCAGACAGGCAACTGAATTACTGCCCGGGGGAGAGCTTACAATCATCCCCGGAGCGGCGCATTCGGTTAATATGTCTATGCCGAAGGAGCTTGCAACCATAACAGAAAAATTTATTGAAAACATAAATGTAAAAAACCATGAAAGCACCATTTCTTAGATCCATAGGGGTATTGCCTCCCGGATTTTCTGCAGGATTTGACTCCGGGACAGGCTTTTTAAAGGCATTGAGCAATGCACTCAAAGGACAGGAGTTTAAAGGTCTGGAAGTGGGCCAGCTTTCTGAGCCTCTCGCCAACCTGGCAAACATGTTTTCCTGTGATTTACGGGAAACAGCATATATTATGAATACCGGTGCAGAAGGCATACCGGCAGATGACATGAAAACTCTCTGTGCGGAAGAATTCATGGATGCAATAACTTCAATGTACCCGGACAGGAAATATCCTGCAATTATGGTAGGATCCGTCAGCGGGGCAATGGTACATCTGGCAGCCGCAATGGGAATCCCCTTATTGCCACAGACCTTCATGTTTCCGGTCAGCCGTCCCGATTACCTTTCGGTAGATGAGCCCAGGCGGATAATGGACTGGGGCTTGAAACCCGGTGAAGCTTTTCTGAGGAACAACCCTTACTTCAAGCTGCACCATATTTTCGATCCCATCAAAGACAGGCTCACTCTTGAAAAGATCACCTATTTCAGGGTCAAGCTTATGCGCATGCTTCTGGAATATGAAAGGTTTATTTTAAACAACCTCCAGGAAGGAGGAACGATCATTATATCCAATTGTACGAGAAAATGGCCGGTCACAACCATCAACGATCATTTTATATTCCAGTTCGGCGCTCCTGGTGGAGCAACAGAAGAGGAGTTTTTTCAGGGAAGCGAACGGGTGACCAGGTTCCTGGGGTATCACAATTCTCACGTGCGCCGGTGGGACGCACCCAAACCCGACAGCGAGCAACCGGAGGCAGAATGGGGGTTTGATTCTATGCTGACAAATGACATAGAAAGGATAGCCCGCGAAAACGGCTTTCGCGTCCGGAATATAAAATATCTTGAGCCTGAACAACCGTCTCCCTTTGTAGCAGAACTTTACCGGTGGTGGTACAGGCAAAAAGGAGTACTGGCAAACCGGCTCATAGGTGAGACTTTTTTCATGCATGAACCATACTGGATACTTAAAACAGGATCTGTTCCTTTCTGGATGAAGTTCAACACGGATCTTTCGGCCGACTGGCTAGAAAAGTATTTGCAGTCGACTGACCGGTTTGATGAGATTTTCATCTTGCTTTTTTCCCATGGAGAAGATGCTATCGGATCGGCGGGGATAGGCCGCTGGGAGAAGATTATGCAGATGGCACAAAAAAAACATGGCTTCCTCGGTGTCAATATCAACAATTTTCCGAGGGATCTTGATTCCCTGATCAAATACAATACCGAATTTAAGGAATATATACCATCACGGTATAACTTCCAGATTCCACTATCAATTGAGCAGTTATTCC
>PWPZ01000057.1 GCA_003556985.1 Bacteroidota bacterium | reverse complement strand
CCTTTCGACCTCTACAGGAAAATGCAGAACCTGTTTGACCGGGTCAACGGGGAGGAGGGGCTGAACCAGCAGCTTGTTCCCTACTTTATTTCCTCCCATCCCGGGTGTGGTAATATAGAAATGGCAGAACTTGCCGTTACTGCAAAACAGATGAACCTGAGGCCGGAGCAGGTGCAGGACTTCACCCCCACCCCCATGACGCTCGCCACTGTAATCTTTTATACCGGCATCAACCCCTATACCATGGAAAAGGTAAAGGTGGCACGAACAAGGCAGGATAAGCTGAGTCAGCAACAGTTCTTTTTCTGGTATAAAAAGGAATACCGCAGCCGGATCAGGAAAGAGCTTATGAAAATGGGAAGAAAGGATCTGGCAGAAAAACTATTGGGACAGTCAGAAGCCGGTTTGCAAAAAAAAGGCAACCGCCGAAAATAATCCGATCATCTTTTCCTGATCAGCACGGCCCAGTGGTCCTCATCGGGTGCCTCTATTATGCCCGGCAATTCAAGACTGTAGGGCTCCTGCCATCCGGCAATCTGGGTGCGGAGCCACAAAACCTCATACTCCCCGGGTGATGCATCAATATAGACCGATCCGCCGGCAGGGAAATAAACCACATATTCATTTGCCGGATAAGCCATGCAATAGGCTTCATTTTCACTCCGGTTATCAAGGAGGTGGTTTGATGGCACATGATTGAAAAAATCCATTGAATCGGTAACCATCCGCAGGCTCTGCAAATTATTTGCAGCTATCTCATTCAGCCCTATCCCCCAGGGAGGGCGGTGAAACCTGGCTGCGGCGCAGCCCCCCAGGACATTCCTCCAGAACCGCTGAACAGCCTCATCGGTGTCTCCCCAGAAATCATCCGGGGGCGGGGCATTATCGACACCATATATCTTGACATTGGTTACGGGCATGGGATCATCCTTTAAAAAATTCCTTATGTACTCTATCCGCTGCCAGTGGAGCTCTCCCTTTTGAAAATTGTTCTGTGATATATCCACGAAAGTGTAAATATCTGACTCCATCACCCGCTGGACAGGCTCTTCGGTTATATCATGATTATCCTGCATGTCGGTAATTTCGATATGCTTGTTGTTTCTTTCTCCCCACTCCAGCACATATTCGGCCCAGTATTCGCCGAACTCGGACGGCTCAAGTGTCTCGTTATTCATGTTGTAGAGGATGTGGTCATAATTGATGGTATATGACAACAACTTGTCAATGAAGGCTTTCTGGTATTCAAGAACCAGTTCATTGTTTTGCAGCCCGGGAACCGTATTGAAAAAGGGATGGCCGGTATGGTTCCAGGGATCATGCCATTCACCGGTGGGAAGCCCTGACTCTTCTGTTGTAAAGTTAATGTTATTGTCAGGATTATAGGGATGCCTCAGCCATCCGGCCTGATCGCGGGTGCGATAGGTATCGTGCCTTTCCCACAGCTCAAGCTCGACAATGATACCCCGTGTATGGGTTTCTTCGAGCATATGGCTGAATCGGCGCCAGTACTCATTATTCCATCGCTCAAGATCATAAATATTGATAAGCGGATCGTCGGTTGATTCGATGGTCCTGTAAGGCCAGAGGTCCCTGTGACCGTTGGTTATCTCCCTGGAAGCCATTGTATTTCTCACATAGTTGCCGCCGTACGACTGCATCAGATCAAGATGTTCGGCAATGTAGGTCCTCTGAAAGATGTTATGGTAATCACTCGCCCCAAGTAAAAGGATTGGCTCACCCCTGTACTCGAAATAATAGGGATTTTCACGATACACCCTTATGGCTCCGGGCTCCCTTTCGGCACTGGGAACAGTCCGGTCGCCACATTGCAGGGTGAACAAAATACAGGTGGCAATAAATACCAGTTTGAAAAGTTTTGCCGTAAACTTCATAATATTTGTTTTATATTTTATTAAGGCCGGATGAATACCGGTAGCCTATCTGATTTTCTTTCTGAGCAGCTTTGCAAAGCCTTTAACATCCTCCACGGTGGTATCCCAGGAAGTCATCCACCGTACTTCCGGTTTTTCTTCATTCCAGACATAAAAGAAATATTCCTTTTGCAGTTCTGAAATAAGTTCACGTGGTATTATTGCAAAAACACCATTTACCCCGACTTTCTGTGTGATCTCCACCCCGGGAATATCCGATATCTCATTGGCAAGCATTTCGGCCATTTTATTGGCATGGCTTGCATTTTTCAACCATAAATCACCGGTAAGCAAAGCATCAAACTGCGCAGCAATATAACGCATCTTAGAAGCCAGCTGCATTCCCTGTTTCCTGACATATTTGAAATTGCGGGCAAGCAGTGGATTGAAAAAGACGATGGCCTCGCCGTACATCATGCCGTTCTTGGTTCCCCCGAAAGAAAGGATATCCACGCCGGCATTGCCGGTAATGTCTCGCAGGGATAATCCGAGAGATGCTGCGGCATTGCATATGCGAGCACCGTCCATATGCACCAGTAGTCCCAGGCTATGGGCATAATCTGAAATCGACCGAATCTCCTCCGGGGTGTAAACAGTTCCCATTTCTGTAGCCTGTGTAATGGAGATCACTCCCGGCTGGGAATGATGCTCAAAATCGAATCCATGCATATGCTCTTTTACCAGTTCGACAGTAACCTTGCCGTCAGGGGTAGCGACGGTCAGCAGTTTACAGCCTGTAAAAAATTCGGGGGCTCCGCATTCATCGCAGTGGATATGGGCCGTATCAGCACATATTATTGAATTCCAGCTTTGGGTTGCTGCCTTTAGTCCAAGAACATTTGCACCGGTTCCGGTGAAAACAAAAAAAACATCAACTTCCGATCCGAATTGCTGTCGTATTTTTTGAATGGCAGAAGTGGTATATTGATCATTGCCATAGGAAATAACATGTCCTTCATTTACCGAAGCAATTGCCTCAAGAATTGCAGGGTGAACTCCTGAATTATTATCACTGGCAAATCCTCTCTTGTTCATAGGCCTTTACTTATGTTTAAATGCATCCGGGTTTAATGACCGGTAAAATGACGGCAAAAATTACCGGTAAATTAAAATAATAATCGCCTGATTATATCTTTACCACCTATTTTTTAACTTCTGATGATTTTTTCAATACCTGCTCGTTCAATGAATTTTTGTAGGCAATTATTTTTTCCCTTAGATCTTTGTTGGCGACCGATATTATTTGCGCAGCAAGAATTCCGGCATTCCTGGCGCCATTTAACGCTACGGTGGCAACAAATACACCTGAAGGCATTTGAAGTATTGATAATACAGAATCCCAGCCGTCTATTGAGTTTGATGATTTAACGGGTACACCGATCACCGGCAATGGCGATATGGCTGCCAGCATTCCTGGCAGGTGTGCGGCTCCCCCGGCACCGGCTATGATAACCTCAATCCCCCTTTTATGAGCATTGGCAGCAAAATCAAAAAGCTTATCCGGGGTGCGATGAGCCGAAACTATATCCAGTTCATAATCGATATCCATTTGCTCAAGTATTTCAGCTGCCTGCTGCATCACAGGCAGGTCGGAGTCCGACCCCATTACTATACTTACTAACTTTTTTTCCATGATTTGACCTTAATTAGATTTTGTACGGCTTCTGCTTTATTTATGGATTCTTCAAGGGTATCGGAAATAATGGTAACATGTCCCATTTTCCTGTAGGGACGGGTAATTTTTTTGCCATACAGATGAATTTTCACCCCTTCTATGGCCATAATATCTTTTAAACCCTCATACAATACCGGTCCGCTATATCCTTCTTCTCCAAGAATGTTAACCATAACAGCCGGCATTTTAAGTTTCGTGCTGCCTAAAGGAAGATCCAATATTGCTCTCAAATGTTGTTCGTACTGGGAAGTAATCATGCTTTCAATGGTGTGATGACCACTGTTGTGAGGACGAGGAGCTATTTCGTTAAGATAGATCCGGTCCTGATCATCAATAAACAGTTCAACGGCAAGTAACCCGACCATATCAAGCTGAGTTACAGCCTGGGCTGCAATTTTTGTTGCTTTTTCTGACAATCCGGGTGTTATTGCTGCCGGACAGATCAAATTATCAACCAGGTTGGCCCTGGGATCGAATATCATCTCAACGACAGGGAAGGACTGGACATCACCATGCGCATTCCTGGCAACTATTACTGCAATTTCTTTGGAAATGCTGATCTTTTCTTCTATGATGGAAGGACCTTCCAGGAGTGAATCCAGGCCTGCTTCATTATCAATAACTGCCACTCCCCTGCCATCATAACCGCCTTTTCTAAGCTTTTGAACGAAGGGAAAGCTGATCTCACCCCTCCCGAGCGCCTTTTTAATGTCATTGTCAGAGTCAGAGAGAATATACCGGGCTGTGGGTATATCATTTTTTGAATAGAATTCTTTTTGCAGTCCCTTATCCTGAATTAACCCGAGGATATCCGGATCCGGAATAATTTTTACTCCTTCGCTCTTCAACTTTTGCAGTGCTTCAATGTTTATACTTTCTATTTCAAAAGTAAGGACATCCACCAGTTTCCCGAACTCATAAACTGAATCAAAATCAAAACGGCTTCCTTTTACAAAATGATTTGCCAGGCTTCCTGCAGGACAATCTTCGTCATCATCAAGTACAAATGATACAATATCCCATTTACTCGCCTCCTGAATTAACATTTTCCCGAGTTGACCTCCGGCAATTATGCCTAATTTCAAATTTGATGTTGATAATCTTTCCATATATTTTTGTTAACTTTTCAATTGATTTAATCACATAATTAATTATCCGGTTGCAACATCTATCCGTTTTTGCGTTATTTTATAAAATCGATTAACTGTTGCCCGAATATCCGGAACCTGAAACATCAAAAATAAAAAAAATAAGCATGCGCCTGAAAAACATTTTTCCGGATTACCTTATTAGATACTTCTTTTTGCTTGTTCTGATAATCTTACCACCGCCACTCTTTTCATCAGAAAGCAATATCTATAAGCTTTCGGGAAGAGTTACGGATACCCTGGGCGTCCCAATGGAAGACTTGCAGCTGATATTATTTTCAACCCCCGGGTCCTTCCCGGATTCTGATGCCGACACCTTTAACCTGACTACCGGCGGGGAATTCAGTTTCACTTTGTTAAAAGACTCATCGTATATCCTGCAAATCAAGGGAGATCAGGGATATGGGCGGGTAGTCATACCGCCTGGCAAACCAAAAGGAATCCAAAAAGAAAGAATTGATATTACCTATCCGGTTACCGAGAAAATTGTTATCCTGCACACAAATGATCAGCATTTCACGATGAACAACCACCGGGAGCTCCACCGGAAGATAACGGAAATAAGAGAAAAATACGATGATGTATTTTTATTCAATGCGGGCGACATCTTTGTACGGCATCCGCTCAGATGGATAGTCAACGGCCGCTTGATGGGTGAGGACTGGTACGGGGAAAGGAGTATGTCGATGATCAGCAGCATGAATGACATGGGCTACGATCTGATGACTCCCGGCAATCATGAACTGTCATACCGGGTGCCGGATACCCGCCTCGCCCTGGAATCCGCCTGTTTCCCCCTGCTGGCTGCAAATATTGAAATCACCACCGATAACCTGCCTCCCATGGATGATTATAAGATATTCAATACATCCACAATGAGACAGATTGCCGTACTGGGACTGACAACAGGAATATCACAGGGGGTAAGGGAGCTCGGGCTGTCAGAAACGGTAAATGAATTTTTATTTCTCAGGGATTCAGCCGAAATATTTATGGCCCTGACCCATTTAGGCCTGAGGAGAGACAGGTCTCTGGCAGAAGAATTTCCTGAATTTGATGTTATTATCGGAGGTCATTCACATGACCTGCTCAGGGAGGGAGAGATCGTAAATTCCGTACTTATTGCCCAGGCAGGGGGAAATCCCCATATTGTTCTTGACAGCCACCCGGTTTTTCTGGGAAAAATAATTATCAGCCTGGAAAATGGTGTAATCACCGGGAAACAAGGAAAGATACTTGAGATTAAGAGTGGGGAATCAGCCGAAACGGAAGATGATGTTGCAGGAAAGGCAGATGGTAAGACCATCTTTAGAAATAGATTCTCAATCCTGACGGAATGATCTGTACATTGGGATGGTGTGTGAATAAAATACCACTGACAAGACCGAAACCCCCGCCCATTACCACATCCGACATCCAGTGCTTATCCAGGTATACCCTGCCCATGGCAACGGAAAAGGGAACCGCATAGATCCAGCGGGTGTAGGTTTCGGCGAAGGGAGTGAAAAGTGCAAATGCCAGTGAGGCGTGACCCGAGGGGAGTGATTTGAATCTGTCTATTCCGGTAACCGGGTCAAAGTGATAGGCGCCTCTTCCGGTAAAAGGACGGGCACGCCCGGCCATAATCTTTGTTCCCTCTGTAGCAATGGCGGTTACGATGACCGACTGAATGGCATTCAGTGAAGCGGACTTTAATTTATCATCACTTATTAAAAAACGGGCCGATGCATAAGTCGCAAGAAGAGCGGGAACCACAATTTTTTTTTCTCCGCCCATATCGGTATATACGGAAGCAGAGT
>PWPZ01000252.1 GCA_003556985.1 Bacteroidota bacterium | reverse complement strand
TTGAGAATATGGGATATCCCATAAATTCTTCTGCCGATGATTTCGGAATTGTGTTTGAGGGCAGAGAGGAAAAGGGACTTTTCAGTTCCAACAGGGGCAGGCAAAACGTTGACAATATCTACACCTTCTATCTCCCTCCCCTGCGGTTCAATGTTAACGGAAACGTTATAGATACCGATACTGAAGAGATAGTTTCAGGTTCGTCGGTAAGGATGGTGGGGAGCGACGGAACATCCATTGATGTGAATACCGGGGATGACGGCCAGTTCCGCTTTATGCTGAGGCCCGGTGTGGAATATGTCCTTCTTGCATCAAAAAACGGCTACCTGACCGACAAAAAGAGCGTAACAACCATCGGATATGAACAGAGCAAGGACTTTTCGGTCACCATCGACATTAAGTCGCACGAAAAGCCGATTGAGCTGCCCAATATACTTTACGACTTTGCGAGGTGGGATCTCAGGCCTGAATCCAGGGATGCACTTGACTATCTTGTCGAAACCCTGAACAACAACCCGAATATAACCATCGAGCTGGCATCACACACCGATTCCAGGGGAGGAGAAACCCACAACCTCGAGCTTTCACAAAAGCGGGCCCAGTCGGTCGTGGATTATCTGATTGAAAGCGGGATAGCTGCCGACCGGCTTAAAGCTGTAGGTTACGGTAAATCGAGACCCAGGACTGTTGACGAAAATCTTCCGGATCATTTGTCTTTCATTCCTGAGGATACGGTTCTTACAGAGGAATTTATTGAATCCCTGCCTACTGAGGAACAACGGGAGGCTGCCCACCAGATTAACCGGCGTACCGAGTTTGAAGTGCTTTCAACCGATTACCAGGAGGAATAGTTTCACAACCCATAAGAAGAAGCGATTGCCCGGGGTATAATAATACAGCCAGACAGAAATGTCTGGCTGTTGCTGATTGAAATGTTTCGCCCTGGCTCCCCTGCAAATCCGGTCGTCTACCGGTCAGTATTATCAAGCATTTTGCCCCATTCTTTTTTCGTTCTTTTCTTCCAGTCGCCTTTGTGGTACAGGTAACTGCCGATAAGGGGAAGTACGGTTGTTGCTTCGGCGTATACCATTTGTTCATATACTGTATCCACTTTTCCCCACGAGGAAGCTTCCCTGAGTGTTGAGCCGGAGCATGCTCCATCCCTGGCATCCGCTACGGTTATCTGTATGGCATATTTATGCATATCCACATCTTTACCAAGTATTTCCGCGCAAATTACGGTATCCTGGGCAAAATTTTTGGGTACTCCGCCACCCACCATAAACAGTCCGGTAGTTGGAGCAGCCATTTTTATTCTGGTTAGCTCAAGAAAATCCTTTACCGAATCTATGGAAATATGCTTTTGCGGATTATCCCATTGATGTTTGACAAGTCCGAATCCGGCACTGCTGTCGGAAAAAGCGGGACAGAATATCGGAACATTCTGTTCATAGCACACCTGTATCAGAGAATCTTTCTTTTTGGAGTTTTTAACCAGGTATTTACCCATTTCCCTGATAAACTCCCTTGATGAGTATGCTCCTGGTTCCATCCCATCGGCTATTTCCTTAATTGTATGATCGCATATCTGAAGTTCTTCCTCGTCTATATAAGTATCGTATATACGGTCTATATAGAACCCGCGAAGCTGCTTGTCGTCAGCATTCGGAGAACCTTTGTAATGCTTGAAGCCCAGAGCCTCAAAAAAGTCCATATCCACTATTGATGCGCCGGAGGCAACTATAGCATCTATCATATTGTTTTTCACCATGTCTACATACACCTGCATACAGCCACCCGCACTGGTGCTTCCGGCAAGTGTCAGCATGACCGAGCATTCATCTTCCTTCAGCATCCGGGTATAAATATCGGCAGCCGATGCAGTGTCGCGCGAAGTAAAAGACATTCCGCGCATTGACTCTATTATGGGAGTGGCATCAAACGCTTTGATGTCTGCATGTTTGACGGGATCTTTAAGGAGATCTTTTTTTTTCATTTTTACTTTATATTTTAAAATTTAAACTCAGTTTTATTTAACCTTAACCGGATCCGTGAAAAAAAGCTGTATTCCCCGGTTAAATTATTTACGGGGGGTGTTTTTACTGAAATGCATGCTTAATATTCTATAAATTAATTTGGCGGTCATAAAATCAGGGGCCTTGTTTGAGGTGGCGGGACAAAGTTCCACAACATCAAATCCGACCAGGTTTTTTTTGGCCACAACCTTTTCAAGAAAACGCAGACTCTGGTACCATCCCATTCCTCCGGGTTCGGGAGTGCCCGTGGAAGGCATTATTGAAGGGTCAAAAACATCAAGGTCAATGGTAATATAAACGTTTGCAGACAGGAGTTCAACTGCCCTGTCCATCCAGGCATCGTTTTCCTGGATCTGATGGGCAAAAAACACTCTCTCTTTATCCATAGACGATAATTCTACTGAATCTGTCGCCCTTATTCCAACCTGAACAATGGAAGCAACGTCTCTGGCCCTGGCCATGACGCAGGCGTGATTATTTTCCGAACCCTCATATTCATTCCTGAGGTCACTGTGAGCATCAAGCTGCAATACCGAGAGATCCCGGTAATGACCGGCAAAAGCTTTTATACTCCCTATAGATACCGAATGTTCACCGCCAATTACAACCGGGAATTTTCCTTTGTCAAGAAAATCTCTTACCCTGAAAAAAACAGCCTCCACCATTTTTTCCGGACTTGTCTTTTCAGTAACCGGATCGGAGGTATAAATGCCTTTCAGGTACACTTCCGTTTCCGTTTCAATATCATAAAGCTCCATATTTGCCGAAGCTTCCAGTATGGCATCGGGACCCTTGTCGGAACCTTTCTGCCAGGTGCTTGTTTCATCGTAGGGTACAGGCAGAATTACAATCGCTGCGTTATGCTCGCCGGAAAATTCGCCGGGTAAACCTCCGTAATTCGTCATTGTTTGGTGTTAAATGATATTTTAATTGTTGCAGATTTCAAAAAACGGGTTAATGGCCAGGTATTTTGTTCATAGGAGACTCAAAAATACAGGTTATTAATCATAGAAGATTTCAAAGATACGGGTTAATAGCCAAGTATTTTAAGCATAGACTTGTGACTCTGCTCCTTGGCAAAAAGTTTTGTGGTTAACTCACCATCTTCATCCAGATCAATGATAATGTGCTTCGGGGCCGGAATAAGGCAATGCTGAATTCCTCCGTACCCGCCTATGGATTCCTGGTAGGCACCCGTATGGAACAGTCCGATATACTGTGTTTCCCCGCTCCTTACCCTGGGCAGGAAAATAGCATTAGCATGCGCCTCTGAATTGTAATAATCTTCACTGTCGCAGGTCAGTCCCCCCAGGAATACTCTTTCGTATTCCTCGTCCCAGTTGTTAATTGCCAGTAAGATAAATCTTTTATTCAAAGCCCAGGTATCGGGAAGGGTTGTCATGAAGGAGGAATCGATCATATTCCATAGTTCACGGTCATTCTGCCTTTTTTGTCCCAAAACAGAATATAAAACAGCGCTGCTTTCACCCACTGTGTAGGATCCGAATTCGGTGAATATGTCAGGCTCCGGTATTTTATTACGCTCACATACATTTTTTATCTGTGCAATAATCTCCTCCGCCATATATTCATAATCATAGTCGAACGACAATGAATTTTTGATGGGGAATCCTCCACCGATATTCAATGAATCCAGTTCCGGACAAATCTTTTTTAATTCGCAATACACATCTACGCATTTGGAGAGTTCATTCCAGTAATACGCATTGTCTCCAATGCCGGTATTAATGAAGAAATGCAACATTTTCAGCTCAATCTTTGGATTTGTTTTTATCTTTTCCTCGTAAAAGGAAAGTATGTCATTATAACGTATCCCAAGCCTGGAGGTATAAAATTCAAATTTGGGTTCTTCCTCTGAGGCTATTCTTATTCCTGCCTTGTACCTGCCATCGATAAGCTTGTTGAGCTGATCCAGTTCAAACTTGTTGTCCAGGACCGGTATGGTGTTGGAAAAGCCATTATTTATGAAAGAGGCGATATTTTCAATATACTGCGGGCGTTTAAAACCGTTACAAACAATGTATATATCCTTGTTAACCAGTCCGGTATTATATAGCTCTTCGATTATGTTGAGGTCAAATGCGGAAGATGTCTCCAGATGCACATCATTTTCAAGAACTTTTTCCACAACGAAAGAAAAATGTGAGCTCTTGGTGCAGTAACAATAGTGATAATCGCCGTTATAATCGGCTTTGGCAATGGCTACATTAAACCATTTTTTTGCCTGCTGTATCTTCTGGCTTATTTGCGGCAGATAGGTGATTTTAAGAGGTGTGCCGTATTGTTTAATGATGTCCATCAATGGGATGTCATGAAAATACAGCTCATTTTCTTCTATCCGGAACTCTTTCTGGGGAAATTCAAAAGTCTGCTCTATCAGGTCAATGTATTTGTTTTTCATTATATCCTATTTGCTAATTTGTTGTCGGATTAAACTTGTGATTCAATAATTATTATCATCCTGGACGATTTGTCATCCTGTTTTTGTATAAAAAAGTCTGCAAATAAAAATAAATTAATGCAGATATCAATGAGTTTTGCTTTGCAGAATTCTTATTATAAAGATAATAAAATATCGGGAATTGTATTTTTATAACAAATGTAAAGGAGTTAAGTATGAAAAAAAATTTAAATTCAGTTAATGTGGATCAGGAATAAGTTGATTAAGTAGGGAGGTTGGATATTATGTGTCGAAGCGTTCATCTGATGTAATAGCCCGCCGAAAGCTGAAAAATAAATATCAACTTCAATTTTGTATCTTTGCATAAAGATAAAGAAACAGAGAACAATATTTTATTAAAATGCCGGTGATGCGACATTTTATAAACTGATCAAAACAATATTTTATAACTAAATATACTTTATGAATGAAGATACCTCATTGATCCTTAGGAATTTGGCCCTGAAGGATTATGATGATATTGAAGAGGCAATGAAAATGGCTTATGAGGGTATTGAAGAGCCTCCCTGGAAATATTCCCAGATTAAAAAACTTATTAATATTTTCCCCGAAGGCCAGATTTGTGTTGAAGTTAACGGAAAAGTGGTTGCCTGTGCACTTTCAATAGCCGTTGATTACAGTAAATTCGGCGATTCACATACCTATAGGCAAATCACCGGCGATGAAAAATTTATTACGCACGATTCAGATGGGGACGTGCTTTACGGGGTTGATGTTTTTGTCCATCCCGAATACCGGAACATGCGACTCGGGCGCCGGCTGTATGATGCGCGGAAAGAATTATGTGAAAACCTGAATCTGAGGGCCATTGTTGCCGGAGGTCGCATACCCGGATATCAGGATTATGCCGATGAGTATACACCCAAACAATATATTGAAAAAGTGGAGAACAGGGAAATATATGACCCAATCTTAACTTTTCAAATTTCCAATAGTTTCAGGGTGAAAAAAATACTCCGCAATTACCTCCCCAGCGACTCCGAATCGAAAACGTTCGCTACCCTGCTGGAATGGAATAATATTTATTATGAGGAAAAAGAAAAGATAATAGGGAAGAAAAAATCGGTTGTCAGGCTGGGGCTTGTCCAGTGGCAGATGAGGCATCTTGCTTCAATAGATGCACTCACCGATCAGATGGAGTTCTTTATTGATGCCATTAGTGATTATCAGAGTGATTTTGTGCTTTTCCCGGAGTTTTTCAATGCACCCCTTATGGCTAAGTACAATCATCTATCCGAGTATGATGCCATGAGGGCACTGGCCAATTATACCGAACCTATAAGAAGGAAATGTGTTGAATTTGCCATTTCATACAATGTAAACATAATTTGCGGAAGCCTGCCACTTTTTTATGACGACAAGCTTTTTAACATTGCCTACCTTTGCCGGCGCGACGGCTCCTGGGATATGCAGTACAAGATCCATATCACTTCAAGCGAGCTCACCAGCTGGGGATTTACCGGGGGTGACAACATCAAGGTATTTGATACCGACTCAGGGAAGATCGGTATACTGATCTGTTATGATGTGGAATTTCCCGAACTCGGCCGGATAATGGCAGAACAGGGGATGGAAATTTTATTTGTTCCCTTTGTTACCGATACCCAGAACGGATACAACAGGGTAAGGCATTGTTCCCAGGCCCGGGCCATTGAAAATGAATGCTACGTTGCCATTGCCGGAGGCGTGGGAAATCTTCCCAAAGTAAATAATATGGATATTCAGTATGCACAGTCGGCCGTTTTTTCACCTTCCGACTTTGCATTCCCGACAACTGCAATAGTGAGCGAAGCAACCCCGAATACGGAAATGACGGTCATTGCAGATGTGAACCTGGATCTGCTCAAGGAATTGCATACCAATGGTTCGGTAAGGAACCTGCAGGACCGCAGGCCTGATCTGTATACCTTGAAATGGAAGAAAAAGGCGCGTAAAACTAATATGGCAAATCAATCAAAACCAGAATAGAATGTCGTCCGATTTTCGTTATAACAAACGAGGGGTATCCGCCTCCAAAGAAGATGTGCATGCCGCAATAAAAAAGACCGGTAAGGGACTTTATCCCGGAGCCTTTTGCAAGATAATCCCAGA
>PWPZ01000151.1 GCA_003556985.1 Bacteroidota bacterium | reverse complement strand
TGAAATACCTGTATGGATATTGGTTTCGTACAGTGGCAGGATTTTCTTCTCTTTTAATTCCGTATTTCCACCTCAGCCGGTTTTCCCGGGCAGGCTCATTTTTTTCATTTGTAAGTCCGCCGTACAATACCGGGGCATCCTTGCGGCCGGTCTCATTTACATAATCGCGGACAAAAGCACGGGAGGTGATTTCAGAATCACAATCAAGAAATAACAATTGATCATACCGGGCATATTTCAAAAAAAGGTTACGTATCCGGGAACGGCCGACATTTTTTTCAAGGAGTATATATTTATGATCCCGGCATACCCTGTCATTGTGGTTTCTGCATTCATCCGAAGACCTGTCGTCGATAATGACTATTTCTGCAGTGATCCCCGGTTCATTGCATTGCAGGTTCAGTTCATCAATAAGCCGGGTAACGTTGCAATTGTATACAGGAATACATATGGAGATCATGGTGAGATGATTTCAGGATTCAATACCGATATTGCCCGACCATCTGTTACGGCGTAAATACCACCTCATTTTTACTGTATGCAGTGCCGGTCCGGGTGGTGAGATATGCCCGCATATAATACCTTGTTCCGGATGACAAACCGGCCAGGGAGGCTGTAAATTGTATGGAGTAACTATCACTTATCCACGATGTTTCAAGGTTTTGTCCGGGTATGGTAAAATCGCTGATGCCGGGGTTCGGGTTTGTACTGTATGTAATTCCGAATTCATCGAAATCAATCTCCCTGTTTGCAATAACACTGGCGGCAGTTTCTAAACCTTGAGGGGTGTATTCGGGTTCATCAAGTTCAAATGAGACAATGGATACCAGTTCATCGTCCCTCTCACAGCCAGAGGAAAAAATAAATATAACCGCCGCAAACAGAAATAAGTATATCGGCCCTGACGGAAAAGTTCTGACTGGTTTCTTCATTTGGGTATAAGTTATAAATATAAAACGGAAAGGTAATTTACAATCGACTTAAAACCAATTAAATTCTGAACGTTAAAAAATAACGGGATAAAAATCCTTAATATTTTGCAATTTAATTCTAATTAATGAATTCCCAAAATCATTATCGCCCGTTATGATACATAAACCAAGGGAATGACGACATCCAGGTCAATAGAAATTGCCAGTGACTTATTCAGGCAGACTAACGGTTATCAGTATTGCTGCTTCTGACAGGAAATAAAAAAACCCGCCGGCAGATGAATATAACCGGCGGGGAATAATATGCCTGGACAAATGCTATATGGCAGCACTCACAAGGAAGGTGGCGGCAAATGCAATAATAGCATAAAGTTCAGGAAAAACACCAAGAACAAGCGTATTACCGAATACATTATATCCCGATCCTATTGCGGAAATACCGTTGGCACAAACCTGTCCCTGCCTGATACCTGAAATCAGTCCGACGATACCAAGTCCGAGTCCGGCTCCAAAAACGGTTGCGGCAGAATAAAAAGTCATATCTGCGGGCAGATAACCGGTATATCCGGTCAAAACGAAATAACCCATAAATCCGTAAAGACCCTGGGTTCCGGGCAATGCACTAAGCACCATATAAGTACCAAAAGCCTCCTCATTCTTTTTTAATGCACCAATGGAAGCACTGCCACCCATAGATACACCAATGGCACTTCCTGATCCGGCAAGGCCAATCATTAATCCTATGCCAATGTAAGCTAAAATAATCGGTTCCATAATAATTTAAAGATTAAGTGTAAGTAATTGTATTAGTTAATTAATTTTTCTAAAAGGATTATATTTTTTACCCCCGCCAGTAAAGCCGGCATTCTTGTAGAATTCAACAAAAGTAAGACGCAGGGGATGGACAAACGACCCAAGGCCGGACATGAAAAGATTTATACTGTGACCGAAGGCAAGAATAAAAACCATGATAATAATGCTTAACACAGGAATATTTCCGCTCATCGACAGCGCCATCGTATTAAATACAAGTCCGAGTATGGCACTTGATATTCCAAGAGCGAACAAACGGATATAGGAAAGCAGATCACCAAGCAGTCCGGTACCCATATTATAGGTGTTCCATAAGCCGATGCCAAAATTGGTCAGCACATTCCTGTAAAGATTATTCAAAAACAGTATCATAATTCCGCTCACCACAAGTACAGTGTACATGGCTGGCATAAGACTTTCCATAGGGATGCCTGTTACAAGGCTAACCAGGTATACCAGCAGACTTCCGATTATAAGAGTCAGCCACCCATAGGTTCCTACCGCGAATTTCCAGCCAAACTGGATGGTTTCATTTACAGCTTTCAGGATCATGCCAAAAATGATTTGTATAGCGCCAAGAACGATTGCAAGGTAAAACAAAACCATATTGATGTCGGTATCACGCTCGGCAAGCATCGCAGAAATATTACTGTATACCGGAAGGTTTGTATCATACAGCAGAATCCCGAAGAAGACGCCACTTATTATCCCAAAGAGTATTGTTGCCATACCCAGATAAGACACCAGCACAGCCATTGGCTTTAATTCTTTTCGTACCCTGGATCTGGCTATCATTGCGGCGGTCACCAGCAATATCCCGTAGCCGATGTCGCCCAGGCAGAAGCCAAAGAACAGGGCATAGAAGGGAGCAAAAAACGGCGTAACATCAAGTTCTTTATAATTGGGCAGAGAGTAAAGCTCTCCGATCTTTTCGAACTTCTCTGAGAATTTATTGTTTTTAAGCTTAACGGGTATTTTTTCTCCTTCTTCCGGTTCGGAGGTTATAAAGGCAGCCCCGGTACTGTCAAGAAAGCTGTTCACTTGATCGGCCGACTCCTGCGGCACCCATCCCTCCAGTATCATAAGCCTGTTATCCGCCTCCTGGGAGGTATGATAGACGGCCTTGTTATATTCAAGGTCCTGGATGAGTGATCTTTTATATTTCTCAAGTTCGGGGAGAGCGGTATTCGCAAGATGGGTAAAACGGCTCTCGGCAGCCTCGATCTCTTTTTCAAGCTTTATCTTGTTTTCCTTCAGGGTCTCAAGTGAGCGATCGGGCATCTTTACCTCTTCTGCAGGAATCTCCACCTCCTGCCCTTCCTCCAGAATTACAACAAAGTATATCTGTCCGCCCTGGGAACTGATACGTTCCAAAGTGTACTGTTCTTCCCACCCGGGATCGTATTTCCTGACGGCAGACACGAAAAATTTCATAATTACTCCGTGTTCGCGTAGCTTCCTGATACTGTCAATTGAAAAGCTGCCCCATGGCTGAAGCTCGGCAATTGCCTTTTTCAGTGCATTTAATTTATTTTTATTGATATCGATCTGACTCTGCATCCGGGATACTTCCTCATAAACCTCTTCTCCATCATACTGCTCATCAGATTGAGCAGGTTCGGTTACCAGCTTTGACAAAAAACGGGCTGTTTTGTCAATACTGTCAAGGTACTGGTACTGATCCCTGATCTCGTCGGACATTTCAACTTTCTTTTCAAGGATGTGAACCACTCCAAGTTCGCGCAGCTTTTCAAGAAAGTCAATGTATTCCCGATGATATACCAGCAGAGAATATTTGGTCATTGGTAAAATCATACTTTTTCCTCCGCTTGCTGTTGACGTTTTTTAACAATCTTTTGTGACGATTTGTCAAGATTTTCCTCATCTTCAAGGAAACGCTTGATCCTTAAAATAGCTTCCTCATAGCCGGGGATCTGAACCTTTTCGTAAAGATTCACCTTCTGGGTGGTCTTTTTTCTGGCATGATCAAGCAAATGCATCTTTCTGTAAAAAAAGTCACGCTCTATACCAAGTGTTGCCAGTTCCTCCAGAAGCTTAACCCCGTCAAAATACCAGTCGGGCCGGTTAATAAGACTGAATTCTTTTATATCGAAAATAATATTGTCAAGAACCGGTGTCTTCACTCCTGCGATTTTCTTTACGGAAAGCTCAACATCCTTGATGGAAATAAGCTCCGGATCAAATTCAGCCCACAGGCGTGCCATATATTCGTACTCCCTGATCTTCTGTTCAAGTTTCCTGTCCAGCAGTGCAGCATCATCCCTGGCTCTTTTCACCTCCACACGCAGGGCTGTTTCCTTGTTCTTTATTGTGGGCAAGGCTCTTACCCTGATCTGCAGCTGCTTGTTAAGATCCTGAAGTGATGTTTTGTTATATTGAAATTTTATTGCCATTTATTATTACAGTTTTAAAAAAATCCTGCCTACTATGCACTGAACAGAAATTACTCCTCCCCGGGCCAGTATTTTTCAACCAGCTCTTCACGGATACCAACCTCTTCAGGTTTAAAATGTTTGGCAAAAAGGTTCCATCCGGTATTCAGCATTGTTTCAGTGTCGATATTCACGTCAATTGCCAGTAGTTTCTCCGAATATTCCGATGCAAAGCTTAATGTTCTCTCATCATAATCGGTAAGGTCAAAACCGTTTTCCAGTTTGGTGCGGGCGTTTGCAGCATCAGCATAAAGCCTCACCGCGGTATTCATTACCTGGGGATGATCCTCCCTTGTCTTTGTGCCGATAACAAGCTGCTTGAGACGTGAGAGGCTCCTGAACGGATCGATAATAACTTTGCCTATTTCTGTATCACGGCGCAGAAAAAGCTGTCCCTCGGTTATATAACCGGTATTATCGGGAATGGCATGAGTAATGTCGCCCCCGGAGAGTGTGGTAACGGCAATAATGGTTATGGAACCTCCTGCCGGGAACTGAACAGCCTTTTCATATATTTTTGCAAGGTCACTGTACAACGAACCCGGCATACTGTCTTTTGAAGGTATCTGATCCATACGATTGGAAACAATACTCAATGCATCGGCAAACAGGGTCATGTCAGTTAGAAGCACCAGTACATTTTGATTCTTGTCGACCGCGAAATATTCGGCCGCTGTAAGTGCCATTTCCGGCACGAGCAACCTTTCAACAGGTGGATCTTCGGTGGTATTTACAAATGAAACAATACGGTCAAGGGCACCTGCATTATCGAATACATTCTTGAAATAAAGGTAATCGTCATTGGTAAGCCCCATTCCCCCGAGTATGATCTTGTCGGCTTTTGCACGAAGTGCAACCATAGCCATTACCTGGTTAAAAGGCTGATCGGGGTCGGCGAAAAAAGGAATCTTCTGACCCGTAACCAGTGTGTTGTTAAGATCAATACCGGCAATACCGGTGGCAATAAGCTCGGAGGGCTGCTTCCGGCGGACCGGGTTTACAGAGGGTCCGCCAATCTCCCGCTCCTCTCCGTCAACCTCCGGTCCGCCGTCAATAGGCATCCCGAAGGAATTAAAAAACCTTCCTGAAAGATCATCGCTTACCTTGATGGTGGGAGGTCTTCCGTAAAACGTTACTTCAGCATTGGAAGGGATACCTTCGGTACCTCCGAACACCTGGAGGGTAACACTTTGCCCCTGGATTTTCACCACCTGTGCAAGGCGGCCGTTTACCGAAGCCAGTTCCTCGTAACCAACACCCTCAGCATCAAGAGAACATGTGGCCTTGGTGATCTGCGTTATTTTCGTGTATATTTTTTGAAAAGCTTTAGTTTCCATTTTGCAGTTTCTTTTCGTCAATTATTTTAGATAATTCTGTTTCATGTTTTTTGAACTGCTCCGATTCATACTCGGAGTAGTTCATCTGTTTAAATTCATTGATAATCCTTTTGAAATACGGGTTTACCTCCTCAAAAGAATCGAATTCAAACCGGGCAGCATGGACTTCCAGAACTTTTTCGAGCATGTGTTTTTGCCTTTTCATAGGCGTAACACGATCTACAGGGTCAAAAGCATCCTGCTGCAGAATTACGAAATCTATTACTTCCGATTTCCAGAAATCCATATGGTACTCAATGGGAACCCCGTCATCACCAAGAATATTTATCTGCTCCGATGCCTCTTTACCCCTGATCAGAATATTTTTGATCTTCAGAACATTATCGACCCATCCATCGCCCACATTTTCGCCGAGATAATCCTGCAGCTCAGGGTATTCAATATATTTTGAATAACTGTCTATCGGATCTATTGCCGGATAGCGCTTGCTGTCGGCACGCTGCTGGGAGAGGGCATAAAAACAGCGGGCAGCTTTCTTTGTGGATTCGGTTACCGGCTCCTTCAGGTTACCACCGGCGGGTGACACCGTTCCAATAAAAGTGATGGATCCGGTTTTGTCGTTATTAAGATAAACATACCCTGCACGGGAGTAAAAATTGGAAATAATTGCCGGAAGGTCCATGGGGAAAGCATCCGGTCCGGGCAACTCTTCCATCCGGTTTGACATTTCCCTGAGCGCCTGCGCCCAACGGGATGTCGAATCGGCTAACATAAGAACCCTGAGCCCCATTGCACGGTAATATTCGGAAATTGTCATGGCCGTATATACCGATGCTTCCCGGGCGGCCACCGGCATGTTGGATGTATTGGCAATAATTGTGGTCCGCTCCATCAATTTGCGGCCGGTATGGGGATCTTCGATTTCCGGGAATTCGGCGAATATTTCAACAACCTCGTTTGCTCTCTCTCCGCATGCAGCCACAACCACTATATCGGCTTCAGCCTGTTTTGAAATTGCATGCTGCAAAACGGTTTTTCCGCTTCCGAAAGGACCGGGGATAAATCCGGTTCCACCTTCAACGATAGGGTTCAGGGTATCAATGGTCCTGACACCGGTCTCCAGGAGCTTG
>PWPZ01000014.1 GCA_003556985.1 Bacteroidota bacterium | reverse complement strand
GATGAAAGGCACCGAGGCAGCCATGAGATAATAGTTTGAAAGAGGGTTTACGGTATAGCCAGGGTCTATCATCTGGGCCGCCGGCTCCGTAAATGCCGCAATCATGGGATCTAGTCCGGTAGGAAGGAAGTTGGCGCCAAAACCTCCCGATACACCTGCGAAGGCTGCTCCTATTCCTGCCAGCGGGTGACGCCCCATGCTCAGGAAGATCACTCCTCCCAATGGTATCAATACTACATAACCGGCATCTGCGGCAACAGAGCTTATCATTCCGGCAATAACAATCGAAAAGGTAATCAGGGATTTAGGAACCTTGGACACGAAGACCCGGAGTCCCACTGCTATCATACCGCTGTGCTCGGCCACGCCGATACCCAGCATAACCACCAGTACCAGCCCCAGCGGCGGAAACTGGGCAAATGTATCGACCATTTCGGTTAATATCCTTTGTACACCTTCTTTTGATAAAAGATTAACGACACTTATGGTTTCCAGTGGCCTGCCCTCGGCGTCAACCAGTCCCGCCTCTTTTCCGGGATGGTCTACCGTTACCCCTCCGAATATCCAGGAAAGTAACAGCACAATAACCATTAGAATCGCGAACAAGGTTACAGGTTGAGGCAACTTGTTACCTACTATTTCTACCTTATCAAGAGCTCTTTTAAAAAAACTGCCCTTTTCTTTAATGTTTTCAGTCATTGATTAGTGGTATTTAAAAATTTGAAATGGCAGGCCGGTCCCCTTTTGGTAGCCAAAAGCCTGATGATGCCCTGAGTGTTGATTTTAACGGGTTTTAACAGTATTGTATTCATTATTCCGGCATAAAAAGCGTAAATGTAAAAAAAAAATCATCTATCATTGCATATGTTTCTGAACATATTGTTAGTGATGATTGTAATATTAGTGGCGGGACACAAAGTATATATTGTTAAATAAATGTAAATATGTGCATATGAATAAATAAATGGTATTAACTTTGTGTTTATATAACGGCGACCTTTACAACGACCGGCTGAAAATACCCCGGGTAAAAAGTTAAGACTGGTTGACCTTGATATCATCCAATTTATAAATGATATAATTTAATTGGCTGAGTTTTTTTTAATCTATTAAATCGGGAATTATGAGATATACAACAATTTTGCTTGGTTTTGCTTTTATGTTTTCATTGAATGCCGGTCAGGCGGCCGAAAAAATAAACTGGTACAGTTTTGAAGAGGCTGTTGAGCTTTCCAGGAATAATCCACGTAAGATACTTGTAGATATATATACCGACTGGTGCGGGTTTTGCAAACGTATGGATTCTGAAACATTCAGCAATCCGAAGGTTGCCCGTTATATAAACAACCATTTCTATCCGGTCAAATTAAACGCCGAAACCACAGACACTATACGCTTTCAGGGGCATGAATTTGTAAATGAAGGAGAAGGAAGGAGATCGCCCCACCAGCTGGCCGTTGCAATGCTGCAGGGACAAATGTCTTATCCCTCCATAGTATACATTAACGAAGAGCTTGAGCTTTTAACAGCGGTGCCGGGCTTTAAAACACCGGAGCAGATAGAGCCTCTGCTTAAGTTCATCGGTGAAGATAATTACATAACCACGTCGTGGGAAAATTTTCAGGAGAGCTTTACCAGCACATTCCGCTAAAAGAGTAAAACGAAAATATAGAGAAAAGGGTTTTAAGATTACCTTTTAACCATCATTGCGGCCATACAGTATCGGGCCTTAGCTATCGGGAGGAAACCCGTTATCAGCTTGTGGATTTTTCAGCTATATTCAATATCACCGGCTTTGCTTACAGTCAATAAAGTACTTGATTATCCGGAATATAACTTTTCAGCTATAGGTGAGCCCGCGATTCAGCCTATGGGTTTTTCAGCCAGTTCAATATGGCAGGTTTTCATTCCCGTAAAGACAGGTTTTCAATCCCCGTAAAGACAGGTCTTCAATCCCCGTAAAGACAGTTCTGCAATTCCGGCAGTAAGCCTTAAGGCTATTCCCATAAAAAGTTTACGGGAAGTGAAATGACCTTTCCGTACTGACTTACCAGAATTCGTGAACGCGCAATCTCATTATTGCCGTCTGTCAGACTGACTCCGGCAACATCGGGTATTCTGTAGAAAAGCCTGTCAGGGGTGCTGTTCCTTGATGAAGGTACATCCTGTATTCTGTCCATCCTGTCGGTTTTACTCTCTTTTGCCAGTTGCAGGGTAACCGGCCTGCCGCTTTCATCGCCGGCAGGAAGGATCCCTTCGGTATCTGAAAGCCGGAAAATCACATGGTTTTCGATATTACCCCGGATCAGTTCCGGATTTGGAGTATAATCAAATGTGAACTCATGTGTCTTCTCAAATACTTTGCCCGTAAAAAGATCAAGGTACTCTCTTTCCAGCCTTGCAAATTCATCAATAATTGACTCGAGTGCCCTGCCGTCGGGAAAAAGATCAAGGTCGCCCGATAAGAGCCTGAACCGGTTGCTCCTGAGCTCAAATATCAGATCGGCTGCTTCGGCAGCCTTGGCATCGGTGCTCCTGGTTACCGATTGTCTCTGGAGTACCGGAACATTTACAAAGGCAGTGTCCTGCCTGACCATACGCATTACAGTCCGCGTTTCCTCAACAACACTGGGGTGAATTGAAAGATCGGTATAAAGGGGTTCACCCTTTTCATGCTCCATCCTGTAAACGTGGCCTTCCAGCTCGGGCAACTGTTTCTGGTTTGCCGGAAGTATAAATCCCTCTGCATTCAGTTTAAAGTAATTAGTTACGTGCCGGTCATTGGTTTTTAGCATATAATAATGGTCCGGATCGGCTTCCTGGTAACTCCTGATCTTTACATTATCTATTCGCCATGAATTCTCATTGGTGGCTGGCACATCGGAAATGCCCAGGTACCTTTCAGCAAACTGATAATAGGGCCCGCGCCGGGTGATTATCCGGGTGGCTTCAACTGATACCCTGAGGGTAGTTTTGGGCAGCGAATAAACAAGAGTGTAGTTTTCGGGATGATCAGCTTCTGAAACGTTAATTGCCGAAGTTCTGTGCTCAAGTCCCTTAGACCCGGCACAACCCCATAAAAGGCCGGCCATAGCCAGTAAAACTATAAAATAGTGTCGCATTTATCTATGATTTTAAAGATTTAAAAGCCCTGCCCAGGTTTGTGCTGATATCACCGGCTATCATCGACTCGGGAGAGAGCTCGCGTATTGCGTGATCACCCGCCAGTCCGTGTATAAATACCCCGGTAACAGCCGCATCAGCCGGATCGTATCCCTGGCCGAGCAAAGATAAAATAATTCCTGTTAATACATCACCGGTGCCTGCCGTTGCCATACCAGGATTGCCGCTGCTGTTAAAATAGCATGAGCCGTCGGGTGTTGCGACAGATGTATAGGCACCTTTTAATACAATCACAAGTTTGCTGTTTTTAGCCAATTCGATCTGCGATATCAAACGGTCGTGACTGTTTTTATGTTGTTTAGTAAGCCGGTCAAATTCTCCCGGATGGGGCGTTAGTATAGTACCCGGGGGAATCCTGGCAATCAAATCTTTATTTAACGATATTATATTTATTGCATCGGCATCGAGCACCATTGGCTTTGCCAAAAATTTCAGCAGGTCTGCAAGAGCTTCCCCGCTTTGATCTGAAGTTCCCAGCGCCGGTCCGGCTCCTATCGCATCAAACTTGTCAAGGTCGGGGAGCACCGAAAAGAAAGTATCAGAGTCGTCTAAGCTTATCATGGCCTCAGGTAAGCCGTTTTGCACAATTTCACATCCCTTAACCGGCACATGAACCGTCAACAGTCCGGTTCCCGAGCGCAGGCAGGATGTTGCCGCCAGGACGGCTGCACCCATTTTCCCGTAACTTCCGGCAATAAGCAGGCAATGGCCAAAATTTCCCTTGTGAGCAAATTTTTCTCTCTCCTTTAAAAGGGGCCTTACATATTCCCTGTCAGCAAGATGGTAAGGCGTTTTTACTTTTTCAATGAATTCTTCATGCAGGCCAATGGGGAGTATTACCCATTCTCCTGTATATTCACGGTTTTCACGGAATAAAAAGGCCAATTTGGGGAATTGGAATGAAAGGGTACGGGTTGCTTTAACTATGCTGCCGTCCGAATTTTCCCTGTTATCGTCGCCGAACAGGCCGGATGGCATATCAATAGATATGATCTCTGCGGAAGAGTTGTTCATATGGCGGACCAGTTGGGCGGGAAGTCCTGAAACCGGCCTTGTAAGGCCCGTTCCGAACAAGGCGTCAATAATAACTTCCGTTGGCGAAATTTCCGGAAAATCTTCTTCGGAGGTCATTATGGCAGGGGGGTTATTCATTGCCTTCAGCCGCTCCAGGTTTACCGAAGTGTCGTCTGAAAAGCCCGATCCCGGTTTTAGCAGTAATATTTTGGTTTCAATGCCTTTCTCTAAAAGCATCCTGCCTACTGCAAGCCCGTCTCCGCCGTTGTTTCCCGATCCTGCAAAGATTCTGACTTTTGTATCTTCCGGGTAATTATTCACAATCCACCCGGTAATGGCTTCAGCTGCCCGCTCCATAAGATTTACAGAACTTACCGGCTCGTTCTTTATGGTATATTCATCGGCTTCCCTGATCTGACTGGTGGTTAGAATCTTCATGTTTGCGGTGTTTAATGTGTTTATTTATTAAAATTAGAAATTTTTTATGTCATCTTATAATCGCCATCTTCTATAATGATGTTTTACATGGTAAATGTAATTTATATGAGCGGGTTATGATTTTTCCCGGGATGTTATTTGCCTGATTATATAATATTTTATTGGTATAATTGACAATAAACATTAAAATTGCAACATTTTTATCACGATTCAGAGTCGGCCGTAACCGGTCGCTGATAATTGTTCAGAAATTTTTATGACAACCAGTAATAAAGAAAATCCCGGTATTATTGCGCGAATGCTTGCCACTGTTGAGACAGTTGGGAACAAGCTGCCTCACCCCGCCACTCTCTTTGCTATTTTTGCCGGAGCCACCATTTTGCTGTCGGCAATAGTAGCTGCGTTTGATATTTCAGTTGTTCATCCGGGCACCCGGGAAGAAATAGAGCCCTTCAGTCTCCTGTCGGTCGAAGGATTGCATATGATACTGACAAGAATGGTTGTGAATTTCACTTCCTTTGCCCCCCTGGGAACGGTGCTCGTAGCCCTTCTGGGGATAGGAGTTATGGAATCAAGCGGATTTATGGCCACTGCCCTTCGAAAGCTTGTTCTGTCAGCGCCCAGGCAGCTTTTGACTTTTGCAATTGTTTTTGCGGGCATATTATCAAACACCGCCAGCGAAGTGGGCTATGTTGTTCTGGTTCCTCTTGGCGCCATGATCTTTCTGGCCGTGGGAAGGAATCCGCTGGCCGGGCTCGCCGCGGCCTTTGCCGGTGTGTCGGGCGGGTACAGCGCAAACCTTCTGCTTGGCACTATTGATCCCCTGCTGGCAGGATTGTCAGAGGAAGCGGCGCATATAATAGATCAATCTATTGAAGTTAACCCTGCCGCCAACTATTATTTTATGTTTGTTTCAACATTCTTTATAGCCGTGGTGGGAACCTGGGTAACCGAAAAGATCGTTGTGCCCAGGCTGGGCCCCTATAAAGGTGATGCACAACCGGAAGAGCTTCATGATATTACCAGCGATGAAAAACGGGGGTTGAAATATGCGGGGTATACATTTTATATCATCCTGCTACTGTTACTTTGGGCAACAATGCCCATTAGCGGAGGTATATGGGATTATGTGCCGGGCAGCGGATTTTTACGCGATCCCGTTACCGGTGATCTGCTCCGCTCACCTTTTATGTCGGGCATTGTAGCCATGATATTTATTATAGCTGCGGTTATTGGCATTGCATACGGAATCGGGGCGCGTACCCTGAAAAGTAATGCGGATGTTATTCATGGAATGGGTAAATCCATGTCGACCCTTGGCACCTATATAGTACTTGTATTTTTTGCGGCCCAGTTTGTTGCCTATTTCAACTGGACCAACCTGGGGCTGATCTTTGCAATCAAAGGTGCTGAAACCATTGGAGCTATCGGACTGGGCAGGATTCCTCTCATGATAAGTCTGGTGTTGATATCGGCATTAATAAATATGGTAATAGGAAGTGCCTCCGCAAAATGGGCCATTATGGCACCGGTTTTCATACCGATGTTCATGCTCCTCGGTTATTCTCCTGAATTCACTCAGATGGCCTACAGAATAGGCGACAGTGTTACCAATATAATTTCACCAATGATGTCTTATTTTGCTCTTATTGTTGCTTTTATGGAAAAGTATGATAAAAAAGCAGGAATAGGAACCATCATCGCAACCATGCTGCCCTATTCGGTGGCCTTTTTACTGTTCTGGTTAGTGCTGATGATTGTTTGGATAACCCTTGGATTGCCTATCGGTCCCGGAGCTGAACTTTTTTACTCGGTATAACGGGTTCAGGAATGGCAGCAGGATGATATATTGAAGGGCTTATGACGTACTGTTAGTAAAATAAATCCGCCAAAGCCCCGGTTAATCTTAAAATATTTTGAAATGATCTTTTTATGGATAGTATTAGGTTATCTTTCCCTGTTGATGGGGATTTCGGTATATAAAAGCTTTGCCGTAAAGGGCCAGGATGATTTTATGGTTGCCGGCCGTTCGGTTCCGACCTATAAACTGGTGGGTACCCTTTTATGCACGTGGATCGGATC
>PWPZ01000259.1 GCA_003556985.1 Bacteroidota bacterium | reverse complement strand
CCGGAAGCTGTTAAAATTTCAATAACCTTATCCCGAAAATCGCCCTGGATTATAATCTCTCCTTCTTTCACGCTGCCTCCGGTTCCGAGCTTACCTTTCAGCAATTTCCCGAGTGCCGCCAGATCATCGCCGGTCCCTTCAAACCCTGTAATAAGGGTAACTACCTTGCCTTTACGCTTTTTCCTGTCCAGCCAAACCTTCAGGTTCTGTTTTTGGGGAGGAAGAGTTTCCTTCTGTTCGGGTTCTTCGTTCCGGTAATTAAATTCGGGATCGGTAGAAAAAACCACCCCTTCACGTTTGCTTTTACCTTTCTTCGTCATAAGTTTAACCAATATAAATTCGTAATCCCAGTGCCACCTGACACCGGATTCCGGCGATAAACCGGATACGGTATAACCCGCCGTCCTTTCGGGCAATGTTCAGCTGGAATGGAACCTTAACCGGAATAGCCATTTTAAATAGATCACGGTCACGATTCAGTGAGCTTCCAGCCAGCTGGAGCCGGTTCCCGATTCAACAGTCAGCGGAACGGAAAGCGAAACAACCGATTGCATGGCTGTGGTAACAAGTTCTCTTACAGTTTCAAGTTCCGGTTTGAACACATCAAATACCAGTTCATCATGCACCTGAAGGACCATCTTTGACTTCAGGTTGTTTTCTTCAAACTGGCTGTTAATATCGATCATGGCCATTTTTATGATATCGGCCGCCGAGCCCTGGATAGGAGCATTTATGGCATTTCTTTCTGCATTACCCCTTACCGTGGCGTTGCGGGAATTGATGTCCGGCAGGAAGCGCTTGCGCCCCATTATTGTAACCACATAGCCCCTCACCCTGGCATCTTCGATACATTTGTCCATATATTCCTTTACGGCGGGATAAGACCTGAAATAACCGTCTATAAGCTGTTTTGCCTCTTCCCGGGGTATATTGAGTCTCTGGGAAAGACCGAAAGCGGAAATTCCATATATGATACCGAAATTGGCAGTTTTTGCTTTGGCTCTCATCTCACGGGTTACTTCGCCGGGGCCGACTGAAAAGATCTTCGCAGCCGTGGAGGCATGGATATCCTCTTTGTTGCTGAAAGCCCCGATCATACCCTGATCACCGCTCATATGGGCCATAAGCCGCAACTCAATCTGCGAATAGTCGGCCGCCAGCAAAATATGATCATCATCCCTGGGAACAAAAGCCCTGCGTATCATCCGCCCCTGCTCCTCGCGTATGGGTATGTTCTGAAGGTTGGGATTGGTGGAGCTCAGCCGGCCGGTGGAGGTCACTGCCTGGTTGAACGAAGTGTGAATACGGCCGGTACTCTTATTTATAAGCCGGGGAAGGGCATCCACATAGGTGGAAAGCAGCTTCCTTAGTCCCCGGTGCTCCAGAATAAGCGGTATTACCGGATGCTTGTCTCTTATCTTATCGAGAACTTCTTCGCCGGTTGAAAACTGTTTCGTTTTGGTCCTCTTTGCCTTTTCCATTATCTTCATCCTTTCAAAAAGGATCTCTCCCAGCTGTTTCGGAGAAGAGAGGTTGAAAACGGTTCCGGCCATTTCAAATATCTCCTTTTCAATTTTTTCGGCCTCCGCGGCCAGTCCCGCCGACACCGAACGCAACGTACCGGCATCCAGGGTAATGCCGTTCTTTTCCATTTCTGCCAGCACTTTTATCAGGGGCATCTCAAGGTTCTTAGCCAGGGAAGTTAACCCTGCCTGCTCCAGTTCCTTTTCAAGTATTTCTTTCAGCTGCCAGGTCAAATCGGCATCTTCACATGCATATTCCTTGACGATTTCTGTTTCCACAAGGCGCATGTTACCTTGCCCCTTACCCTTTTTGCCTATAAGTTCTTCAATCGATACAGGGGAATAGCCAAGGTAGATTTCGGCAAGAAAATTAAGGTTATGACGCAGTTCGGGCTGCAGAAGATAATGGGCAAGCATGGTATCAAAGAAAGTTCCCTGCACATGGATCCCGTAAGATGCCAGAACCAGAATATCGAATTTAATGTTCTGGCCTACCTTTCCAATTGCTGCATCTTCAAAAACCCCTCTGAACTCTTCAGCAACGGCGGCAGCCTCTTCTCGTTTTTCAGGTACCGGAACGTACCAGGCCTCATGTGAGCTGAAGCAAAAGGCAATCCCAACCAGTCCGGCCTGGTGCGGATTGAGGCTGTCTGTTTCGGTATCAAAGCAAAACTCCTTTACCTTGGCCAGCCTGTCCAGCAGCTCTTTTCGCTCTTTCCGGCCGGCAGCAAGGTAATAACTATGATCGACCGTTTCCAGATTACGCAGAGCAGGGCCGTCGTTGCCAGCCACCCCGGCAGCCGGCTGTGCATCACCGGCAGAAGGGAAAAGCACCCCCTGAACAGGTTCGGCAGACCTGGGATTCTGCTCATTTTCCGTTCCCGAAAGAAACCGTTGGGCGGTGGTCCGGAATTCAAGCTCATCGAGCAGACCTTTCAGCTTCTCTGTATCGGGATCTCCGTGTTTCAAAGCCTCATCATCAAATTCAACAGGAACATCCAGGCAAATGGTAACCAGCTTTTTGGATAATTTCAGCAGATGGACCGAATTTTCCAGTTTCTCTTTAAGCTTACCCTTGAATTCATCTATCCTGGAAAGGACATTTTCTACGGTGCCGTAATGTGAAATAATCTTTTTTGCGGTTACCTCACCAACCCCCGGCACACCGGGAATATTGTCGGAAGCATCGCCCATCAGGGCAAGTATTTCAATAACCTGCCGGGGATCATTTATGCTGAAATGGTTTTTAACTTTCTCAGGCCCCCAGACCTCGGCAAGATTTCCCGACCGGGCGGGTTTATAAAGCATAATCCTGTCAGATACCAGCTGACAGAAGTCCTTGTCGGGCGTCATCATATAGGTTGTATAGCCTTTCTTTTCAGCCTTTACAGCAAGGGTGCCGATAACATCATCTGCCTCATATCCTGGCGATTCTATAACGGGTATGTTATATGCATCAAGCAGCTTTTTTATCCAGGGAACCGCCAGTGTAATATCTTCCGGGGTTTTCTCTCTCTGAGCCTTGTATTCTTCGTACATTTCATGCCTGAAAGTCGGAGTGTCATGATCAAAAACCACGGCAATATGAGTGGGATTTTCGGTTTTCAGAAGGGCATCCAGGGTGTTAACAAATCCAAATATGGCGGAAGTATTAAGCCCTTTTGAATTGTAACGCGGATTCTTGATAAAGGCATAAAAGGAGCGGAAAATCAGTGCATAGGCATCGAGAAGGAAAAGTCTTGTGTCGGACGGCATATTCTGGTTTTTAAGGATTATCGGCAGCAAACCATTCGGCATAGGAGCTGGCTGTTTCATGAAGGCGAAGGGAATAAAGCTCAACATCCCGTGGAAGCTTTTCCTTTATCCTTGAGGCAAAATCGGCTATCATATTCTCAACCGTAGGCTGGTAATCAACCACCTTAAGTTTACCCATAATATCCGTATTCCTGAATTTATCTTCGGGTACCCGGCTGCTTATCATCACAGCATGATCCAGATCCCTGACAACGGTATCGGAAACAATCTTTTTCAAATCACCAAAATCAATCACCATACCATTTTTGGGATCATTGACATCGTTTACCGGGTAACCGGTAACGGTTACGAACAGCCGGTAAGAGTGCCCGTGAAGATTCCGGCAGGGACCGTCATAGTTCCATAGCGCATGCGCCATTTCAAAATCAAACTGCCTTGTTACCCGTACTTTGGCCATGATACAATGTTTTAATACAAAATTACATGAAAAACTTCTCTTTACCCAGTCCAGACAAATTTAGATAAATTCAATAACAAGGGAGAATGACAGTACCGTTCCATTACTCTCAGGGCAGATTGCCGTGTACACGGCAAGAAGGTCAGCAGGTTCAGGGAACGGGATCAAAGCCGTGCCCTCCCCAGGGATTGCACCTGGCTATACGTTTTATTGAAAGCCACGCCCCCCTGGCAGGTCCGTGCTTTTTGATTGCCTCAACAGAGTAGGCAGAACAGGTTGGGGTAAACCGGCAGGAGGCCATTGTCAATGGAGATATGGCGTACTGATAAAACCGTACCAGTCCGATCAGCAATGAACTAAACAATATCCTGATTATTCTGATCATCACTCAATGTTTTTAACAGCTCCTTCATTTTATTGTTAATATAGCTGAAATCATATTCCTGACCGGCCACGTATATAACCATAAGCTCAATTGACCTGTTTTGCCGCTGCAGGTTTTGGTACAAATAATCTTTATTCAACCGGTATGTCTCCCTGATAAGTCTTTTGATCCGGTTGCGGTCAACTGCCTTTCTGATCCTTTTACGGGGAACACTCACAGCAAGTCTGACGGGAAAGGGCTGCTCGCGGCCGGCATCAAGCCATACAACCCTGAAGGGATAATGAAAAAGCGAGTTTCCCCCCGCAAAGAGCTTTCCTATTGATTTTCGGCTGCACAGGCGTTCGGATTTACGGAACTTCATTATAAAAAGGAATAATTGCCAACCCGGGCCGGGGTAAGCTGGTAAAGCATTCCGGCAGGGCGAACTATTTTGAAACCCCGTTTTTATTATATTCCTTGATAAAATTCTCAAGAGCCATGGTCATAGAAGGAGCATTGATCGAAGGGGCTTCAATATCCAGGCGCAATCCCGCTTTTTTCACGGCTTTGGCAGTATGGGGCCCAAAGCAGGCTATTTTTGTCTCTTTCTGTTCAAATTCGGGAAAATTTTCAAATAGTGATTTGATTCCTGACGGACTGTAAAACACAAGTACATCATAATTTACATCCGAAAGATCTGAAAGATCGCTGCTAACCGTCCTGTAAAGAATTGCCTTGGTGTATCTGATCTTGTTCTTGTCTAGTATACGTGGAATTTCAGGCTTGTGAATATCGGAAAGAGGTACAAGGAAATATTCAGAATTATGCTTGACTATTACCTGTTCGACAAGCTCCTTGAACACATTGGACCCATAAAATATTTTACGTTTCCGGTAAACGATATATTTCTGAAGGTACAATGCAACAGATTCGGAAATGCAGAAATATTTCATTTTATCAGGTATTGTTAACCTGAGTTCTTCGGCTATTCTGAAGTAGTGGTCAATTGCTGTGCGGCTGGTGAAGATGACGGCGGTGTGCTCAAGCATATCAATACGTTACTGCCGGAATTCTTTTGCAGGGATACCTTCAACTTTAATGAAAGGTCGAAAATCAACTTTAAGATTATTTCTTTCTGCCAGCTCCAGATAGGGAGACTTATCATTCGTCGGTTTTGGTTGTGATACCAATATCTTTTTAATTTTCAAAGCCATGTAATTTTAAGTGAAAACTTTAATAAAAATCTTCAGGATATTAAAAATTGGCAATCTGCTTACCGGGGTATTACATTTACATTAAAGAATTTAAAGCGATTATTTTATCCGGATTGTAATTCTGGTTCGGCTCATGCCGAAACTTAATTACCTCAATGTGAATTCAATTACTTTTCATAAGTGAAGTATTATGTTAATGTAACGAACAAATTCTGGACTTTGATGCATTCTTGCATTGTATAAAGCATTTAGAGTGGTTAGATGAACGTCTGAAGTAATTTATATATGGCAAACAAAGGCAATATTTCGAATGCACAAAGGTACAAAATCAAATAAAAAACAGAAAACTCTTTCCTGACTATTATTTCAAGACCCCTTACCAGCTGAAGGATATAGATGCCGGCCCCGATTGCCAGTCCGGCATAAACCAGCTTGCCGTGAACCTCGGGATCAGCATAAAGCAATCCGACGATAACCGGCATAAGCAAGATTCCGAATATCTTGTTGTACAATGATATATTATGACTATACTCGGCGAAAAAACCGGATGAATCAAACAAAAAGCCGGTTATGCTTAATGCGGCAGATTTAAACGCAAATAACAGCACAATGAATCCTGCGGCGGAAAGGAATAGAAGCGGCGGACTGATTTCCGGGAGGTTGAAATTAAAATAGCCCGCAACGAAAAGCAAAAACAGTCCGCTGTTAACCGCAAAAATCAAATGAAGGATAATAAAGGCATTGCTTGCCGGGGAGTTTTTACTGTTGTACAGTTTAAGCGCCTCTTTGTAATTGAAAGTGGAAAAAAGCACCGGTGTAAGAAACTGTACATATGCCATTTTTATCCAGGCAAGAAGCAGCAGCGACAAAATGACAAGCCCCGGGATCCAGGCAGCAGCAAGGAGAGTGTTGTCATTAGTATTACGGGAAATATCGTTTTCTAAATAAGTCTTATATTCAGCGGAGGAACCGGTAAAACTCCGGGTGCCGGTTTCCAGGAATACATCCCTGTTATGCGACTGTGCATTTCTGCCTGCTACCGGTTCAGGGAAAATATGCTCTTTGAAAAAAGGGGTATCTGTCAGTGGATCCAGATACCAGGATGCATCATGTCTGTAGCCAGGTTCGGGCAGCGGATCAGAAATTTCAGGAGGGGGGGTGGTAACCTGCCGCACAGGAGTAACTTCGCGTGTGGCCTGAATCTCCCGCTCCCTGTTGTCTATACGGTCCCATACTGATTCCTGTCCGGCATCCTGCACTGGAGCGGGAACGGCAATTTGAGGAGAATCGGGCAGGGAAGGCGTGGCGTGCCCGTCTGTTGAATCGGGCAGGGATTCTTCAATCTGTATTTGCACTGAATCGGGCCTGGAGACACCATCCTCTACTTGCAATGAATCGGGCCGGAGTACTTCTTCGGAATGTACCGGCAATGAATCGCCCCGGGGTGCCGTATCATGTAACTGCAAAGAATCGGGCTGCGGCGCAGCCTGCCTCTGAAT
>PWPZ01000005.1 GCA_003556985.1 Bacteroidota bacterium | reverse complement strand
GTGCGGTCAGGTCAACGTTGCCGTACCTGGTTGATATTTCTACCAGCGATTGCGGCTCGGCTGCGGCCCCCAACACACCGGAGAAGCTTTGCCAGTGAGGCTTGAAGCTATCGTGCGGTCAGGTCAACGTTGCCGTACCTGGTTGATATTTCTACCAGCGATTGCGGATCAGCTTCGGCCCCCACCACACCGGTAAGGGTGAAATGTCCTCCCCTGGATTCACGGCTGATGCGGTTTCCCGGAACATCGACCGATCCGTAGCTGCCTGATGCATCTATCCTGTATGATGCATCAGGGTCGATGCCTGCCTTCATGTTGCCATAGCTGCTTTCAAACCTTAGCTTTGAAAATCCTGCAGGCATCCTGTCTATCCTAACGTTGCCGTATCTTGACTGGATATCCAGTGTATTGCTCAGATTGTTTATGGAATAGTTGGTATATGCACTTTCCGCAACGAAATTGGATATATCGCCCAGGTTGAATTCCCCGTACCGCGATTCTGTCACAATGGAGCTTGCCTGGTCGACCCTGACCTTTGAGTAACTTGATGATACTACCAGCGCCCGGCAACGGTTAACCTGCAAATCTGAATATCTCAAATTAACTTTCAGCCAGTCTGCTTCAGTAACGGTTGCCTGGGTGGAATAGGCCAGGTTGATCTCGCTCAGGGGGCGGGTGTTGTCCCTGATAATGCTGTTGGCCTGAAGATTTCCATATCTCAGATCAACAAAAGTGTGCCCCGTGGCCTCATTAATGAAAATATCACCATATCGGTTGGTTAACTTCAGGTCAGAATCTGCCGGTGCATATACAGTATAGTTTACTGCAATACGGGTATCTGATGTGCCCGAAGAAAATAGCCGTAACAACTGCCGGCTGAACCCCTGGTCTATTATGGTTGTTGCTTTTATGTCGTTATTACGCTGGTTGAATTCGATGTCGATTTGGGATAACTGTCTTTCAGCAACATCCCTGTCTCTGTGCACAACTGATATTTCCACTTCTATTGAAATTTCATTATCGTCCCTGTTTCTTATATCGACATTACCATACCGGTTATCTATTTCAAGGGATGCACGGTCGGTGAGAGTGAATACTTCATGGTAGCTTTTGGATACTTCCTGTCCCGAAACTGAAAACAAAGAAAGCTGAATGAATCCAGTGAACAGAATAAGCGCGATTTTTCTGAATATTGATGTTTTCATTGTTTTGGATTATTATTATTAGTAGCTATTCTGGTAAAAAAGTCGTCTATCCATTCTGCCGGTCATTTACTGCCTGATGCCAGATGATAATACCGGCTTTATCCTTTTCCGTATCATTGACTGCAGAACGGACCTGATAAAGCTGATCGAGTACCCGGCTCATTATTTCAAGCTTAAGCTGATAATGCCTGATCATCGCATCGACTATCATTTGATTGCCTCCTTCGTCATTCAACTCCTCTTCCAGTGATTTGTAAATGCTGTCCATCTCGGCGAGCTCCTTTAACAATACCTCCCTCTCTTCCGGATAGTTGAAATCAAAAGACCTGATCTCACTATATTTGCGGTTGATCAGTGCAGTATAGTAGATTTCTGCATCCCTGTATTCCGGATCAATATCGGCCAGAGTTATATAACCGGCTGAGGGATGCTCATCATCCGGTGAAACAATTCTCTCATACAGCCAGAGGGATGACAGTGTCACCAGCAGCAATATTGCTGCTGCCTGCATAAGGTGTTTCCATGAGAAGACGGCACGTTTTTTCCTTTGGTCCTGCTGCCTGTCAAGGAACCTCTCAAAGTGACCCTCTTCCGGCTCTTCAGTACTGAACTCATCCCGGTTTTCTATAATATATTTTTCTATTTTTTTCATATTATTTTGTTTGGGTCAGCTCATGGAATTCATAACTAATTACTGCTTTTAAGCATGGTGCAAAGTTTTCTTCTTGCCCTGGTATACTGCGACCTGGATGTGGAAGCCGATATATCCAGTATTTCTCCAATCTCCTCATGATCATAACCTTCCAGGAGGTACAGGCTCAGTATCACCCTGTATCCGTCGGGCAACATCCGGATGCATCTGTGTATTTCTTCTACCTTCTGGCCGGTATACTCTTCATCTGTATCCGCCCCTTCATCATCCGGAAGATGACTTCCCTCATCTATGCCTGTAAACTCGATCTTCTTCTTCCTGAGAGCATCAAGCGACCTGTTTATCACTATCTTTTTCAGCCAGGCCCCAAAGCTCACTTCGCCACTGTAGCCGTCTATCTTTTCAAATGCCGTAAGAAAGCACTCCTGCATTATATCTTCCGCTTCCAGGGAATCGTTTACAATCCGCAGACTTATATTGAACATATTTTTGTAATACAGCCTGTAAATCTTAAACTGGGCTTTTATATCCCTCTTTCTGCAACTGTCAATTAATTCCTGATGAATATTCCGATATACAGGATTTCCGGTTTTCATGGGTTCACTTTAAAGACGTTTTTTGACATCTGAATGCTGCATATTAAGGCAGAAAAAATTTATTTTTCCTGTACAGCTGGCGGATTGCCTGAAATATGGTCTATGCGTTCGCCGCTGGTGGTGATATAACCTCTCATCAGATCGGCGGTGAGACAGGAATGTACCGGAAAAATTACAATGAAATCTCCTACTGCGATCTGATTAAAAAAACCGGTATCGCAGGTTATTGTTCCGTGCTCCTGCGACACTTTGGTAACCATGGCCCCGGGAACCGGTTCTGTCCATCTGCCGTTGGGCAGCAGCCTCGCTGCCTGTCCCCATATCTTCACACCGTCATCATTTACAAGGTGTTCCTTCGAAAGATGAACAGCACCCCCGTAAATGATCAGCTCGTTTCTGCCGGGGTGTTTTGCAACAACCGGTGCGGCAAGGGCCACGGCAACCTGCGAGGGTATGCAGGAGCCTGTATGGCACTGTGACAGGTCGTAAAAGACATAATTGCCGGGTCGGATCTCATCTATACCGGTAAAATCGTCAGATATGCTGCACGAAGGGGTGTCGCCGGTCGACAGTACCAGTCCGGCGAACTCCCTGATGTATCGCCGTTTCAGTTCAAGCAACCTTGCATTACTTTCGGAGTGGATCTTTTTTACGTCAAAGGGGGTGGGGGACTGGTACGTGTGACCGTTATGAACAAGGAAGCCTGAAAAGGTAAGGTTCTTGCTTTTTTTGATTATTTCCAGTATCCGGTCAATCTCGGGGGTATTTTCATGTTCAATCCCGGTGCGACGGTATCCGGTGTCGGTCTTTATATAGATCCCTGTTTCCGGCATTGCCGCTTTGCTTATAAACTGAGTTATTTCTGCCGAACAAACTGTGAGATGCAGCCTGATTTTTTCTGCAAGCCGCCGGGCATCGTTTATTTCATGTATGTTAAAGGGAAAAGCCACGCAAATGTCATCCCATCCTTCTTCGGCAAAATATTCAGCCATGATCACCGACGATACAGTGATTTTGCGGGTGCCGTGCTCCCTGAACCAGCGGGAAATGGCGGCCGACTGGTGGGTTTTGAAATGGGGACGGAGGGTAAGGTTGTGCCTTTTTGCCTTTTCGGCCATAAAGGCGATGTTATTCAGGCATTTTTCCCTGTCCAGCAGCAGCGCAGGCCTTTTCAGCTCAAGATTACTCATGATTCCTGGATTTTTTTTGATTCGCCCGGTGTGCCTTGATATTGCTCCAGGACATGATGATAAAAAGGATGCCGGCAATCGTGATTAACAGATCTGCAACTATCCCTCCTATATTAAGGGTTTCTTCCCCGTTATCTTCAATAAACAATCCCTGGGTGTACAGGCCGAATCCCGCAGCAATTATAACAAATACGCCCAGGAAAAGCAGAAAATAATCAAGCATATGGGAAAGCATGGTGGTTGTTCTGTAAACGGAAGACTTGCGGAATTCCTCGAACTTCATTCTTGCCCTCTGTGCAGCCTGCCTTCTGGCTTTCTGTCTTTCCCGCTGTACCCACCGACGATAATATTCATCCCGGGCAGCATTGCCGGCAACCGTTCCATGAGAGCCGCCGGAGGAACTTCCGTGGAGGTCCATAAGATAGGTATAGGCTTCATTGATGTCGATAAACCGCTGATGGGCACCTTCCGATTTATTTATATCGGGATGGTAAGATTTTGCCTTCCGGCGGAAAGCATGTTTAATCTCACTGATATCTGCATTTTCCGGAACACCCAGTATACGGTAATAATGTGATGCATTCATTCTTATCACTATGTCTGTTATACCACTTCTCCCCGCGACTCTTCATCCTCGTGTTCCCAGCTGTATTTTTTTCTTTGGGGACCATGGCTTCTGTAAATAAATGCCAAAGCAATACCTGAAAGTGCTCCCATGAGATGAGTTTCCCAGGAAATTCCTTCCCTCAGAGGTAATATGCCCCAGATCATTCCTCCATACAAAAATAAAACAATAAAGGATATTGCTACAAGCTGAATACTCTTGCGAATAAAACCACTGAAGAAAAGAAAAGAAGCCAGCGAATATATCAGTCCGCTTGCTCCGATATGATAGGCTTCCCTGCCTGCCAGCCAAACAAATATGCCGGTTATAATCCAGGAATATATTAATACCCTGAAGGCAACAACCCTGTAAAAATAAAAAATGGTGGTGCCCAGTATGAGAACCGGTCCCGTATTGGAAAAAAGATGGTACACGTTACCATGAACAAGGGGCGCAAAGATTATTCCCGGCAATCCTGCCAAATGTCTGGGTAAAATGCCAAGAAATCCCAGATTTAGTCCGGAGAGAATTTCTGCGATTTTAACGCCCCAGATGATGGTCAGGAATAATAAAGGATAGGAAATACTTTCAAGAAAATTTGCTTTTTCTTCCATAGCAGGTCCGTGTAAATGAATTAATTGACTAACGGGCCATCAGTGCGGATTATTTTCAGCCCCCGGTCTTTGATATACTAAGATATGAATTTTCACGGGTATTTTCAGCCTTGCGGCGGGGACTGCCGCTGCCGCCTGACCGGGTTCATCCTGGTCCAGCCGTTGAACCAGGATATTCCCATGAAGAGTATCATTATAAATCCTGCCGTGAACATTGACCACCATACACCAAGGTTAATCACTATGAAAGGAGCCGTCGCAGTAATCAGTCCCCCGCCCAGAAACGGTTCATAGAGCATCTGTTTGAATCCGAAAGCCTGTGCGGTATCTGTTTTATAATTAGGATCAACGAGCCTGAGCAGCAGCAGTCCCATTGCTGTCACCCCGCTTTGCATGCCGTATTCGGTTACCCCGCGCTCCAGCCAGTTGTAGGGAAACATTCTGGGCGCCAGCACGACAAGGCAAAAAAACAACCATCCTATACCGGTTGTCATCAGGATCAAAAAGGGCCACAGGTTTTCAATGAACAGGTCCAGCCTGATCGAGGCGATTGCTGCCACAACAAGAACGTCCAGGGAAAAGCCCAGGATCCTTTCAAAGCTGTTCCTGTCGAAATAATCATCGACTTTCAGGCGGACAGCCAGAATCTGGACTATCATGCCTCCAATCATGGCCAGAGGAAAAAGGGGGAAGCCGCTCACTACGGGGTGGATCTGCCTTACCCCTGCCAGCATGAGCCAGCCCGTCAGGATGGCCACTGCCGTGATGGCAAAATGGAAAGCCATTGGTTCAATTGATTCCGATGCCACGGTTGCTTTTGATATGGGAAAACGATCATTTGCGGGAATCAGTCCTTTCTTCTTATATTCAGGTATACCCTTGGTTTCGTCAAGGTTGACACAGTATCCCTTACGGATGGCAATATTTATGTAAAAAATACCCCCCACCACGGCAATTATTATGCCTACCGTAGCCGACATCTGGGCAAGGTCGGCGCCTTCGGGAAATCCCATCTGCTCAAATACGCCCCGCATACCTGCTGCCGTTCCATGACCGCCGGCAAATCCTATTTCCAGTATTGTGGCAAATACAGGGGAAACATCAAAAAAAGGCATTAAAATAAGAATAGTCACCAGCAACGCGAAAAAATACTGACCCGTTCCGGCAATCATTCCAAAGCAAAGCTGGCTCCCTCCCTGCGACCATAAAACCTTTATCCCGGGAACAGCCACTCCGAGAAACAGGGTGGCAAAAACAAAGTTGATCAGGATTCCCGGTATTTCCCTCCATGTGTCAAGTATAAAAGCAGGAAGTATATCTGCCGCATAAGGGCCTGCTAAAAGAGCCAGAAATCCACCGATTATTGAGGCCGGCAGGAAAATTATCCTGAAAAGGGGAACTTTGACACGTAGTATCTTTCCGGCAATCAGAAAAACTCCAAGTATACAAATACTGAAAAAAACGCCGGTCAATCCCTCCATGACAAAAATTTTTTGACAAAGAAAGTGAAAAATGGAGAGAAGACAAGAAAGCCTGATTAAAAAAGCGGAACCATGCAAAAACCGGGTTTAATACACCAACCAGCCTAAATGGCCGGTAAGCCGGTTTTTGCAATTCTGGCCGGATAATTTTTGAGGCATCACGGTACCAGAGGGGTGAAGAGGCAGAAGGGTCAGATTAAATGAATATCCGATTTCTTAAGTTCCTCCATCATCTCAACGGGCCATACACTTGCCTGAACCTGACCAATATGTTCCATACGCAACATGAACATGCACATGCGCGACTGACCAATACCTCCGCCCATGGTTTGCGGCAGCTTTTCCGACAGAAGCAAACGGTGAAACATCAGTTCCTGCCTTTCAAGGCAATTCTTTTTTTCCAGCTGCAGCATGAGTGCTTTTTTATCTACCCTGATGCCCATGGAAGATATTTCAAAAGCAGCCCTGGTAACCGG
>PWPZ01000045.1 GCA_003556985.1 Bacteroidota bacterium | reverse complement strand
TTAATATCTCCAAGAGGATAGAAAGGGAGCATATTTTCCACCATCCATTTGTTGGCCTGTACAGGAGACATTTTCCATCCCGAATTACAGTTGGAAACGATCTCTACCAGGGAAATGCCCTTTTTTAGTTTTTGGTTTTCAAAGGCGTTACGTATTGCTTTTTTTGTCTTCCTGACGGCAGCAGGTGTATGCACTGCCTGACGGGTGGCAAAATAAGTACCCGGCAAACCGGCTACCATCTCGGTTATTTTAAGAGGGTTACCCATCATCTCCACATCCCTGCCATAGGGTGAGGTGGACGACTTCATGTTGGCGAGTGTAGTGGGCGCCATTTGTCCCCCGGTCATACCGTAAATACCATTATTGATAAAGAAAATAGCAATGTTTTCACCCCTGTTGCAGGCATGAATGGTTTCGGCGGTACCAATGGCGGCCAGGTCGCCGTCGCCCTGATAGGTAAAAACAAATTTTTCCGGCATCAGCCTCTTCACGGCAGTGGCAAGTGCCGGAGCACGGCCATGTGCAGCCTGCTGCATATCGATATCGAGATAGTTGTACATAAGGACCGAGCAACCAACGGGAGCAATTCCGATGGTATCTGCCTGGATGCCCATTTCATCTATAACCTCGGCAATAATCCTGTGGGTGGTACCATGGCCGCATCCGGGGCAATAGTGCATCACATTGTCGGTAAGAACCTGTGTTTTTTGGTACACCAAATTCTCTTCTCTAGCTATATCTTAAGTTTTCATGCTGTCAGCCATTATCAATTCCTTTTATAAAAATGTTTTCCAAAGCATCGGTTACCTCATCAGGAGAGGGCACAATCCCTCCCAGCCGGCCAAAATGTTCGACTCTCACCCGGCCGTTAACGGCAAGGAGCACATCCTCAACCATCTGGCCCGCGCTCATCTCAACCGAAAGAATGCCTTTCAATCCTGGAGCCATCTCTTTCAGAACTTTTTGAGGGAAGGGAAAAAGTGTTAACGGTCTGAGCAATCCTGCCTTTATTCCTTTCTCCCTTGCCAGGCGGACGGACTTTTGACAGATCCTCGCGCTGGTACCGTAGGCAACGAAAATATATTCGGCATCATCACAATCGGTCAATTCAAAGCGGACTTCCTCCGCCTCCATCTTCCTGTACTTTTCCTGCAGCTTAAGATTAAACTCTTCCTGACGCGCCGATTCCAGGTTAAGAGAGGATATCACGTTTTTTTCCCTGCCCGGAGCCTTTCCTGTGGTGGCCCATTCGGGAAATGCGGTCATTCTGGGCTGCTGTTCCCTGAAGCTTACTTTCTCCATCATCTGGCCCAGTGCCCCGTCGGTAAGTATCATGACAGGATTCCTGTATTTAAAGGCAAGGTCAAAACCCAGTCCCACGAAATCAGCCATTTCCTGAACCGATGAGGGTGCCAGCACCAAAACCCGGTAATCTCCGTGGCCCCCGCCCTTGACCGACTGAAAATAATCGGACTGGGCAGGCTGGATGGTTCCCAGGCCGGGCCCGGCCCTGACCACATTAACCACCAGACAGGGAAGCTGGGCGCCTGCTATATATGAAAGGCCTTCCTGCTTAAGGCTTATTCCCGGACTTGAGGAGGAGGTCATTACTTTCCGGCCGCATCCTGCACCAGCGTATACCATATTGATGGCCGCCACTTCACTTTCCGCCTGCAACACTACCATACCGGTACGTTCATGCGGTTTTTCAGCCATCAGATATTCAAGTATTTCCGATTGAGGGGTGATGGGATAGCCAAAATATGCATCGGTGCCTGCGAGGATCGCAGCCTCGGCTATAGCCTCATTCCCCTTCATCAGTTTGAATTCCTTCATTATGAATTATTTTATTTAAAACTTGTTGCAGATCTGAAATTACAGGTGGCGATAAATAAGATACATCTCCCCTTAAATGAATTTCCAGACCCCGGTACCCGTTATACTTTTTCAGATGTAACCGGTGACGGTTTCTTCCGGTAGACTGTGATGACACCATCGGGGCACACTATTGCGCAATTCGCACAACCGGTGCAGGCATCCGGATTTTCCATGTAGGCAAAATGATATCCTTTGGCATTCACATCCCTGGCAAGCTGTATGACACCGGTTGGGCAGGCAACTACACATACCTCGCAACCTTTGCATTTTTCCCGGTCAACTTTTATCGATCCTTTGGATTTGGCCATTTTGTAATATTCTGATTATTTATAATTTGTGGTACAAACTAATATATCTTCAAAGTTACCCATTACAACGAACCACAGTAATGATTATTATCAGTTGCAATCACCAGCTATCTGCGGCGCTAAAATATCAATTTACCGGATAATCGGCATGAAATATTTTCAGCCGCTCTTCAAGTACCGGAAACCGGTCCCGTGAAATTTGTGAAACACATGCCCGCAAGCCGTCTTTCTGTTGGCTTCCGGTTATTTCAAGAGAAATAGCACTTATACCGTAATATAATAATTTCTCAAGCAGCTCCCCCCCTGAAAAACCAGGGTATGCAATTGTGAAATAAAAGCCGTCACCTACCGGCAAATCTTCATCCATATCATATACAATCCTGAATCCGTTTCCCAGAAAGATCCTTTTCATTATGGCGGCCCTTTCTCCGTATTCTCTCACTTTTTCTACAAAATCATACTCCCCGTCGCTGCAGGCCCTCAGCATTGCGGCAAGTCCCAGCTGAGAGGAGTGATTTGTTCCGGCCGACATTGAATAAAGTGAGCCGTATACAAGGGCATAGTCCAGCTTATCGGATGCAAAAAACCGTTTTAGTCCGCTATAAGACCTCCCGGCCAGCTTATCTGAAATAATCAGCAGTCCGGTCCTCTGGCCTGCATAGCTGAATATCTTGGAACTGGAAAAAAGTATAATATAATTTGAAGTATAATTTGCCACAGAAACCTGGTAAGGCGGCTCCCCGGGTACAGAAAGATCTTTGCGGAAATCCATACCAAAATAAGCAAGATCCTCAAGTACAATAGCATCGTACTTGTCGGCCAGATTACCGATAATTTGCAGCTCTTTTTCCGAAAAGCATATCCACGAGGGATTATTCGGGTTGGAATAAAGAACACAACTGATATTCCCGGCTCTCAGGAAGGATTCGAGCTTCTCCTCCAGCCTGTCTCCCCGGTAATTGTAAACATCAAAGCATTCATAATTTATACCCAGTGTACGGAGCTGTTGTTTATGAACAGGGAATCCCGGATCGATCAATAATACGGTATCCTTTTTTTCATCGGCTCTTCCGGCAGTCATAAAGGCGGCCATGCTTGCCTGCAGCGAACCTGTGGCAGGCACGCAGTTCCGGGGCAGGACTTCAATATTCATGAATTTCTTTATAAACCTGGAGGCCTCGGATTTTAATTCATCAACCCCTTCTATCATAGGGTATGCGGAAGCCACTCCCCTGTTCAGTGCATCAATTTCGGCATCAATGCCTATCCTGCAGGGCTCCAGTCCGGGAACCCCCATTTCCATCCTGATGAATTCTACTCCCGTTGCTTTCTCTATCCTGTTTACAAGACGAACTATTTCCCTGATATTTGCCCTGCCCAGCGAGGGAAGTCCGGCTTCCCCGATCAATTCGCTGACAATACCGGCATTTACAGGTGTATTATCCATAAACAATTTTTAATATTCTCAAATCTGCCGGCATCGCAAATGCTGTAAATTGCGACACCCTGAAATTCTATGGCAAATCTGACATATAATGTTTGAGAGCAAATATATTGTTTTTATTTCTCAAAAAAGATCAACTATGTTGCTTAACACATATGATTTTGATCATGTAACCTTTCGGTGGAATGAACCGGCAAATCAACCCTAAATTAAAATTAATCCAAATCTGTATTAACCATTTTACATTAAAATAAGCTATAAATTGTGTAATTTTCATGTTAAATGAACGCCTAATATATTCGACCTCAATTTTATGGCTTTATGAATATATGTTAAATGACTATAATATAACTATATAACTATGAAAAAATCACTTGACAGAAGAAACTTTTTGAAGCTCACAGCCACCGGAGCTGCCGGCGGATTACTGGCAGGCAGTGGTAATTTACATGCTTCTCCAAATATTGCCCCGCAAAAAAGCGGTGAAATAATACACCGCACCCTTGGAAGGACCGGCATGAGGCTGCCCGTGGTCAACCTGGGTGTGATGCGCGTAGACAACCCGAGAATAGTGAATATGGCGCTTGACGGAGGGATGACTCTCCTTGATACCGCACATGGTTACCAGAACGGAAGAAATGAAGAGATGCTCGGAAAACTGCTGAAGGAAAGGTCAAGGGATTCTTTCTATATAGCTACGAAAGTCAATCCCAGGGATCAGAACCTGACTGTTGATGAATTTATCGGTCAGTTTGAGATAAGCCTGGAAAGATTGCAGATGGATTATGTGGATATACTTTACCTGCACGCACAATCATCCCGGGAAGGAACGCTGAATGATAATTATCTTACCGCCCTAACTAAACTGCGGGAGCAGGGAAGAACCAGATTTATAGGCGTTACAACCCATTCGAATGAACCGGAAGTCATAAGGGCCGCAGTTGAAAGCAAGGAATATGATGTGGTTTGTCCATCTTACAATTTCCGGATGGATAATTTGCCGGATATCAAACAGGCCGTGAAGGAAGCAGCCGACGCCGGACTTGGCGTCATTGCCATGAAAACTATGGCCGGAGCATACTGGGACAGGGAAAGGCAGGATCCTATAAACACAAAGGCAGCACTTAAATATGCCCTGCAAAACGAGCATATTCACACCTCTATTCCTGGTGTTACTGCATTCCATGAGCTGGAAGAAAATTTTGAAGTGAACACCGACATCAGCATATCCAATGAGGAAATTCAGGATCTGAGGCTCGAACAGGCAGAAGCCGGGATGTTCTGTTTCGGATGTGAGAAATGCATAGACCAGTGCAGGGAAAACCTGCCGGTCCCTGATATTATGCGTTCATACATGTATGCATATGGATACAGGGATCTTGCCCTTGCCAGGTCGACGATGGACTCACTATCCCTTGCCGGGGATGCTTGCGGCAGTTGCAGCTCCTGTAATGTACAATGTGTACAGGGATTTAATGTCGCTGAAAAGATCAGGGATATTGACAGGATCCGACAGATACCATCAGATTTCCTGACTTAAAAAAGAGTCTGCTCTCCCAGGACCAGGCCTTTAGATTGAGTATAACAAACACCGGAAGCATTCCTTTGCCGCCCGGAAAAGAAGGCAATAAAGGCAATGCAGCAATTAGGGGCAATGCGGCAACTAGGGACAGTGCAACAATAAAGTCTCTTCGAGCTATGAGGGGCATTACGGGGCAATACGAATAATGATCCATTATAATAATCAGGAACGAGTTCCGTTTTGATCATAGTAATTGTGTAATTATTACAGGGTATCGCCCGATTCAAATCCGGCTAAAAGAATCCAACCGGCCATGAGCGCGAAATAACCAGGACAAAACACTATAAAAAATGATAAAGAATATAATTAAAAAGAGTACGGTTTGCATTTTGTTTTCACTGTTTCTTACCATTACTACCGGTATGAATAACGGTGCCCTGGCAAACCATGAACACCTGTTTCCCGTTATTGACGGATGGGAAAAACCGGAAGAGGTTGATGTTTACACACCTGAAACACTGTGGGATATAATCAACGGAGCCGCCGATGTATTTATGGCATATGATTTTCAGGAATTATACTGGGGCGAGTACCTTAATTCCAGCGACGATGGAATATACATAGTCATGGAGATCTACCGGCAGGGTTGTCCGGTAAATGCATACGGGGTTTATTCACAGGAAAGGCCGGGAACTCCCGAACTTATTGACGTTGGAGTACAGGGATACACCGCTCCCGGGGTTCTTCATTACTTCGTTGCAGATGTTTACGTTAAGATCAGAAGCCATGACAGGTCGGAAGCAACTGCTGAAGCAATGGAAAAGCTTGCCAGGCATGTTTCGTCGGAAATGGATCCCAATCCCCGGTTCCCTGCCATTGTGAACAAGTTGCCTGAAGAAGGGAAGGTAGAGTTTTCTGACCAGTTCATAAATACAAATTTCCTTGGTCATCCTTTCCTGTCGGAAGCTTTTGTCACAACTTACGAGGTTGAAGGTAACCGGTTCAACCTGTTTGTAATTGAAAATGAAAACCGGGAGCATAACAAACAAATGCTTAACGATTACTATGAATTCAGCGGACAGGAACCTTCAACCGTGACCGAAGGGATCCACAGGATAGACGACCGCTGGAACGGCGAGGTGGGGATAGTATGGAAAGGAAATACCCTTTACGGTTATTACAATCTGGATGACGGGGAACTGCAGGATAAATACCTGGAATACTTTTCCGGAATCTGACGGTCAGCTCAAAACAGTTTATAATTTCAAATTACAAACGCATCAGTCCTAATTTCAAATCTTTATTCTATGGTGAAATCACTGGGTCGAAGAAATTTTCACTTGACCTGCCCCCTGAAGTCTGCGGAAGCTGCAGCTCATGCAATGTAAAATGCATTCAGGGATTCGATGTTGCTCAAAAAATAAGGGATATTGAAAGGTTGCGTCATGTGCCCTCCGATTTTATTTCGTAAATCATTCTTATCATTCCGGGAGCCTCTGTCAGGCGTCCGGATTTGCTTCCTGGAAAACCTATAATTGTTTGATCAACCTATTTAAAGTGTTATAGGGTTACGGGTTCTGTTTCTTTATCAGTATCCGGGCATCAACGACCGTGATATCATTGCCATGCCCTATAAGCGGGTTCATGTCAAGCTCCTTTATCTCCACCGCAAAACGGAGCATGGTGGACAATTGCACGATGATCCGGGCAAACAGATCCTCATTGATACCCGCTTTTCCCCTGGTTCCCTTTATTATACGGTAGCTTTTAAGCGACCTTATCATTGAAAAGGCCTCCTCCCGGGTAAGAGGTGCAAGACCGGACGAAACATCCTGCAAAACCTCTACAAAAATACCACC
>PWPZ01000104.1 GCA_003556985.1 Bacteroidota bacterium | reverse complement strand
TTTCTTATGGGACGTATGGCCTGGGCAAAGCTCGACGGATTACTGCTGATTTCCGGGGCTCTTGGGATGTTTGACCGGGAGACAGTTATAAAATGCGGAGGCTACAACATTGATACGGTTGGCGAGGACATGGAACTTGTGGTCAGAATGCGAAGGTATATGACCGAAAAAGGTGAGGACTACGAAGTTACATATATTCCCGATCCACTGTGCTGGACTGAAGTGCCCTCCACACCCAGGATACTGGGCCGACAAAGGAACCGGTGGGCGAGGGGAACAATTGAAACGCTTTTCTCCCACAAGAAAATATTTTTTCGCCGCAAGTATAAAAAATTCGGCATGCTGGGTTACCCTTACTGGTTCTTTTTTGAATGGTTTGCACCTGTTATAGAGTTTTTTGCTTTCATGTTTTTCATTTTTTACGTGATTTTCGGTAATCCTAACTGGCCATTTGTAATACTCCTTTTTTCTTTTGTATATACCTTTGCTGTTTCATTATCTGTCTGGGCCGTATTATTTGAAGAAATGACTTTTCACAAGTATGAAAAAAAGCGGGACGTCCTCAAGCTTATTGGAACTGCCTTTTTGGAACCCTTTTTGTTTCACCCGTTAACAGTGGCATGGGCAATTAAGGGCAATTGGGACTATCTCAGGGGTAAAAGAGGCTGGGGGAAAATGGTTCGTGAGGGGTTCAAAGATTCTTCAGCTTCATCGGGTTGATCAGTATCCCGGTAATAACAGTTCATAAATATCAAGTTCCTGTTATCTTTAAATCATCGGCAGGTTCCTTATTTTCTGCAGCTATAAAAGGCGACCAGGTATTCAGGGCATTAAGACGAAAAAATTATTATCAAGAAGGTGATCCGTAAATTAAGCAGGTACATACTTAGGATTTCGGGCTGGAAGATTGCCGGGGAGCTTCCACGCCAAAAAAAGTATGTTGTTGTAGTGGCACCTCATACAAGTAACTGGGATTTTGTCTGGGGTCAGTTATATTATCTCGCGGCCGGCATCAGGGCAAAGATAATGATCAAGAAAGAGCTTTTTTACTTTCCTCTGGGAAACCTCCTGAAATTGCTTGGCGGCATTCCGGTTGACCGGCATGGTAACAGTGATATTGTAGAGCAGATGATAAATGAATTTAAGATGCGTGACAGTTTTATTCTCGTTTTAACGCCGGAGGGAACACGCAGCAGAGTAGATGAGTGGAAAACAGGATTTCATAGAATCGCATCGGGTGCCAATGTGCCTGTTGTACCTGGTTTTATAGATTACAAAAATAAAATAATAGGCACCGGTGATTTTTTCCATCCCGGAAGTGATGTTGACAAGGATATGCTGAAAATAAAAAGATTTTACAGGAATGTTACTCCCAAATTCCCGGAAAACTTTTCTTTGGGTAATATTGACCAGGGTTAAGCCCCCGGAAACTATTCCACACGGAACCTTTCCATATCCGAAAAGAAAAAAGAACACTCCTTTCTGGCATTGTCAATACTGTCTGATGCATGTATTGCATTTTCCCTCATTGACCTGCCGAATATTTTTCGAATGGTTCCTGGTTCGGCTTTTTCCGGATCAGTCTTTCCTACCAGCTGCCTCAGATCCGATACTGCATTTTCCTTGGCAAGTATTGCTACTATTATTGGTCCCGATGACATCATCTTAACCAGATGTTCACAAAAAGATTTTCCCGTATGGTCGGCATAAAACTCCCCGGCCCTGAATGATGATAATCTTATCATTTTCAACGCTGCGAACCGGAATCCTGCTTCAGTTATCATGGAAAGAATGGCAGTTGCCTTATTATCTTTTATGGCATGAGGCTTGATGATGGTTAAAGTCTGTTCCATGGGCATAATAAATTTTAAATAAACCGGTTTAATTATCGTTAATATTGACAATCCGCAATCAGCGAATGTTCAAGGTCTTCAAAATTTTCCTTTAAAAGTTGTATTTTCGCATACAATTAATAAGCAGACCGATACCTGTCCGTTAACTCCGGCCAGGGAATTAATCAAGGACTAAAGATCGTAAAAATACATTAATTAGTGACTTTAATAGAAAATAAAATTCTTAATACTGACGATTCCCGGTTGCCCCGGATACTGGAGGACAAGCTTGACGGGATCAATGATATCGCCATAATAAGTCATGTCAATCCTGACGGTGATGCCGTAGGCTCTTCACTTTCACTTTATCATTACTTCAGAAAAACAGGAAGAAATGTGAATGTGATTCTCCCGAACCAGTGTCCCGATTTCCTCAGATGGTTGCCGGGTAACAATGACATTCTTATTTTCAACAAAAAACAATCTGCCGCTGTTGATGCCATCGAAAAAGCAGGCCTGATATTTATACTCGATTTCAATACACCTTCCCGGGCCGACAAAGCACAGGAGCTGATAACCGGTTCGGATGCCTTTAAGATCATGATAGATCATCATCCCCAGCCAGACGATTTTGCTGATGTGATAATATGCGATGTGCTTGCAAGTTCCACTGCCGAACTGGTATTCAGGTTTATTGAGTCGGCCGGAGACCCCAAACTGGTGGATCGGGTTATTGCCACCTGCCTTTATGCCGGTATCATGTCAGATACGGGTTCATTCAATTACAATTCTTCCCAGCCTGAGACCTACAGAGTATTGTCGGAATTACTCAAAAGAGGCATTGACAAGGATCACATTTATTCGATGATATACGATAATTACTCTGAAAACCGGTTGCGACTGCTCGGGTACTGCCTTGAAAGCAAGATGGTTGTGCTGCCTGAACATAAAACCGCCTATATGAGCCTGAGCCTGGCAGAGAAAAAGAAATACAAATATATAAGAGGTGATGCAGAAGGATTCGTAAATTACCCTCTATCAGTAAAAGGAGTAATTTTTGTTGCCTTTTTCATGGAAAATGATGACCATGTAAAAATATCCTTTCGCTCAAAAGGTGGGATTGATTCCAATATTTTTGCCAAGGAGAATTTTGACGGAGGGGGCCATGTTAATGCCTCGGGCGGTGAATCAAAATTAAGCCTCGATGATACAATAAATAAATTTGTTTCTCTGTTACCTGAATATACAAGGGAAAAAGAAATTTAAGCCTTACTAAAATATTATGGTCAAAAATTGGAGTTTCGCTCCGGGACTTATTATTCTGGCTGCATTCATTATATCCTGCTCCGGCTCCTCCGGTAAAAACGGTGAATCCCGGCGACAGAGTCCAGCCGTTGATAAAGAAGACCTGGTGAGGGCCAATCAGTTTCTGGTCGGAAAGGATATGGAGCTTATCGATGCGTATATATCACGCAGAAACTGGAATATGACTTTCACTAAGACAGGACTTGGATACCAGGTATATAAAAAAGGCGACGGACCTGAAGTTAAAAGAGGCAATACAGTTTCACTGGAGTATACAGTGAGTCTGCTCAATGGAGATATATGCTACAGTTCTGATGATGATGGACCTATGACTTTCCGGGTCGGTCAGGGAGGGGTGGAGGCCGGACTTGAAGAGGCTGTCTTGATGTTAAGAAAAGGAGACAGGGCAAGGTTAATTCTTCCTCCTTTTCTGGGACACGGACTTATTGGTGATCATAACCGTATTCCCCCGCGTGCTGTGCTGGTATATGAAGTGGAGGTTATAAATGTTGTATCCTGAAAAAACAGGTTAATCAGGTCGGTTCAGTTAACTATGTTTAGCAAGTAAATATTGTTCAGTACTTTTAATGGATGTATCCCCCTGAGAGCTCAGATGCATTAAAATTTCAGTAAACGAAATGATTGGAAAATTTTTACCGGGCAACTGCAACTTTATCATGTAAAATATTATCATATTGAAAGCCTCATCTGCCTTCAGCAGACAAAGTATCATGAACAACATCAGGGATCCATTAGAGTAAAATACTGAATATGAATACCGTGTCTTAGCAAGTGGCAGATTTTAAGTTATATAACAATGCTTTATTATCATAATACGACTTATAATTAAAACCAATATTTTATGTATAAGATAAGAAAAACCTTTACCGCAATTATCCTGTTTTCAGCGGCAGCAATCCTGATGGTTGCATGCAACAAGGAGGATGACAGAATTGAAGAAGAGCAAATCAAACTCAGGGAATACCTTGAGCAGATGGGGTATAGTGAGACTGAGCCGACAAGCAGTGGATTGTATTACGTAGTTTTGCAGGAGTCTGAAGGTCCGAGTCCTGTAAGATCCGACTTTGTGACTATTAATTTTACCGGCCGGCTGATCGATGGTACCGTTTTTGATACAAGCGACAGGGAATATGCTATAGCCAACGGTGTCGAGAGGGATGACAAATTGTACGGCCCATATAAATTCCTGATGGAGAATATGACAATTGCCGGAATGAGGGAAGGCATGACAATGATGAATGAAGGCGAAATCTCCAGAATCATTATTCCATCCAACCTGGCTTTTGGCTCCAGTTCAGTTGGTATAATACCGCCGTTTTCCACCCTGATTTATGATGTCGAGCTACTTGAAGTAATAAATGATCCTGTTGAGCACGAGCAAACATTACTGGAGGCTTTCCTGGAAGAAAATGAAGTAGAAGTCGAACCGGAAACTTCCGGGCTCTATTATATTGAAGAAGAGGAAGGAGTCGGCGATCTTCCTCAAAACAATGAGGTTGTTACACTCCATTATAAGGCATCACTTATTGACGGAAGGGTATTTGACCAGAGTGAAAGCGGCAATCCGTTGGATATAAATCTGGTTCACTCGGCCAATTATATTCCCGGCTTTATTGAGGGAATAAAAAAAATGAGAAAGGACGGCAAAGCAAGGCTGATTATTCCCTCAGAGATTGGTTACGGTTCCCTGGGATCTTACGAAGGAATTGTCCCGCCATATTCAACACTCATATTTGATGTGGAAATAGTCAATATCAATTAAAAACCAGGATTAATTGACCTGCGGTCGATCTCACATGTATTGAGCTGCTCATCTGGTAAAATAGACTGATGTGACATTCATCCGGGTGAAATACTGAATATGCAATACGCCGCTTTTGTATAATAAATAAAATAAGTCTGATACCCATATATTATTCTCATGAAAAAAGCTTTAACAGGATTCTTTATTTTGGCCGGTATGGTAGTGATGGTTCTTTCATGTAATGATGATAAGGATGATTTGATGAAGGAGAAAGAACAGCGATTGCTGAGACAATACCTGGAGTCAAGAAATATAGATGCGGAGCCGGAGAAAAGCGGATTGTATTTTCTTGCAACTCAGGAAGGTGCTGGCGCCATGCCGGAGAGGAATGACTGGGTGATTATCCGCTATACGGCAAAGATGATTAATGACCGTGTTTTTGATACTACCGAAGAGATTACGGCTGTTAGTAACAATATTCATTCCCAGTCGGTTTTATACGGAGACCGGCGGATTGATATGAGCATGATGGGACTCAGGGGCGTATTGGAAGGCCTTATGATGATGAAAGAAGGAGGAGCAGCCACACTGATAATCCCTTCGCATCTGGCCTACGGCAGCAAGGGATCGGGAATAGTACCACCCTATTCAACCATAATATACGAGATCGAACTTGTTAAGGTAATCAAGAATATCGTCGAGTATGAAGAGCAGCTTATAAATAATTACCTGGCACTTTACAACGACTCAACTCACCTGGTTATTCAGGAGCATAACGGGATACACTTTATCGAATTGTATCCCGGAACCGGCGAAAATTATCCCGGGGAGAAAGACAGGGTGAGTTTGTATTACAGGGGAACCTTTACAGACGGACGGGTATTTGATTCAAATATGCCATCCGGGCCGCTTTTTGAATTCCCTGTCGGGGGAAGCCAGGCAATCGAAGGTTTTGAGGAAGGTGTTAAGCTGATGAAAAAGGATGGGAGGGCAAGAGTACTTATTCCCTCTTCTCTGGGCTACGGAGCTGAAGGCACAAGAAAGATACCCGGCTACACTCCTCTGGTGTTTGATCTTGAACTTGTTGACATTAAGGTTCATGAAGAATAGTTGCATCTTCTTTTCTGAGACAGGTAATTAAGGAATAATCAACCCTGCAAAATGAAAATGGCCGGACGCTTATTTATGTCCGGCTTGTTTTTTTTCCACTCCGAAACAGTTAGGGTTAGGATAAATTCGGTTTTGAGGGTAATATCACACGCAATACATAACCGGGAAGCCGGATGGCACACTGCAGTTAAAGTTTCCAGCAACTGCATATTCCTGTAAGGTGTTTCCATGAAGATCTGGGAATGTTTATTTTGCAGGGAATCTTTTTCAATCTTTTTAATCGCGCGGGCTCTGTCATTTCTTTTTACCGGAAGGTAACCATGAAAAGCAAATGCCTGGCCATTCAGTCCGGATGCCATCAGTGCGAGCATTATCGATGAAGGGCCCGAAAGAGGAATAACCTGTATTCCCCTTTTATGAGCATTAGCAGTTATTATTGATCCGGGGTCTGCAACACAAGGAGAACCTGCTTCGGAGAGCAGTCCGGTATCATACCCTGATAAGGCGGCAGAAAGAAATCCCTCCATATCCGATTCGGTGGTGTATTTATTCAACTCATAAAATTCTATGTCATCAATTTCAACCGGTGAGCCGGCTTTTTTCAAAAACCGCCTGGCAGAACGAACATCTTCCACTATATAATGACGCAAACGGTTAATGATTTTGAATACCATTCCCGGCAGCACGTCTTCCGGTGAAGCATTACCCAGGAGGGTCGGAATAAGATATAGTTTCCCCTTCATCAGTCTGGTTTTGTTTTGATCAATATCCCCAAAAATAATTAAACTCTTTTATATATGGGCACCTGGAATGGGGTTAACATTAATGGTCAACCGCTACCCGTTAATGTTATTTGGGTAACCGCCATTAATATTTGGCTCTAATTTGTATTTTTGTACACTATTTTATTAATGAGATAACACAAATTTATTGCAAATATGAGTTCGACGGGTGATATGAAAGTTACATTTTTAGGAACGGGCACTTCTCAGGGGGTTCCGGTTATTGCCTGCAAATGCCCCGTATGCCGGTCGACCGACACCCGCGACAAAAGGCTGCGAACTTCGGCAATGATCGAAACA
>PWPZ01000236.1 GCA_003556985.1 Bacteroidota bacterium | reverse complement strand
TGGGACGTTCTTCAGTATACATCCTGTTGAACAGCAGGTCTATGCCCGGCAGCTGATGCCAGGCGTACATTGCCATATTATCGCCGCCGTGATGAGGACTTGGCCATCCGTGCTCCCAGTAATGGCCCGTCCATTTGAGATTTTTGCTTTCGGTGTATTCAAACCAGGGTTTGGACCACCTGTCGATAAACATCTGCAGAAGTAGCTGGAAATAGTTATGCCTAACCCTTTTCCAGTCACCGGTCTCTTCAAACAGCGACAGCAGGTTATCCTGGAGGCGGTATTCCCATACATTCTCAAATTCCTCATACAGATCGGGGGTCCACCTAACGGCCGTCCCGCCTCCCGGGGGTGCAATATTCGGCTCATCGGTAAAAACCCCCGGAATAAGTCGGCCGAAATGCTGGCCGAACCGTTCCTCGTAGCCCTGCATGGTTATCTCCATAAATTTGTCGGTAACTCCGGGATACAGGAGGTCAACATATGAATACCCGGCATGCCACTTGTTCTGCGGGTAGTTGACCACTTCGAACAGGATAAACTCTCCGCTGTCTCCGATTTTGTCAGCAGGATCGTGGAGTTCAACAAGGTCGCCCTGTTCGTTTACTTCAAAATAATGCAGGTATCTCAGGTCCGGATCGGGAGCTAGCCGGGTGGTCCGGTGAATACGCAGTGACTGTCCGTGCCGGTATGAGTCCGGCATATCATGTGGAACGTGTCCTCCTGCGAAGCCGCTTGGATAGGAATTCTCATCGTATATCCATACGTACAGCCCAAGCTCTTCCCCCACGGAGAGGGTGTACTCAAACCTTTCAAACCAATCATCGGACAGGTATTCGGTTATCATGCCATAACGGGGGTGAACAAACACTCCGCCGAAGCCTTTTTCTTTGAAATCAATCAGCTGCTCCCTTATTTTTTCTTCACTTACGATTTCATGCCAGATCCAGAAAGGAGCCGACCGGAATTCGGATGAAGGGTTCTCGAAATTCCTGACCAGGGTTTCATAATCATTGATCCGGGTTTCATACGACAGGTCACTGTTGTCCGGGGAGCATCCGGTAAAAGAGGTATGGATGAATAAAAAGACAGCAAGAAAGAAAAAAGGATTATTCAGTATAAAGGGTCTCATATGCAGCTTATTATGTTCAGGCATCCCGGCGGGGAAGCAGATTTTTAAGATAACCCGGAGTATTGCTGCGGTTAATGCGAATATCCGGGTTATACGGATTTTAGTTAAATTGTCTGGATTAATCGTCGGCAAAATACCGGCCCAGATATTCTACAATATCACGCTTTACGGTCAGAGGATCAATAACACCCACATAGCGTCCCAGAATTTCTCCTCCAGGAGCTATAAGAAGAGTGTGAGGGAGGGCACCCTGCCACTTTTCATCTACAGCCTGGATAAGGGCGTATTTATCTGTATCGTTATAAAGGTAATTGGTGTTTGAAGCCTCATGGTTTTCAAGGAATTTCAATACGGCATCTTTTCTGCGCGGGGTGTCGGCACTGAGCGATATAAATTCGAAATCTCTTCCCCTGTACATCCTGTCAATTTTTACCAGGTCGGGAAACTCTACGATACAAGGACCGCACCAGGTTGCCCAGACATTGACAAGGCGAAGGTTTTCGCTGTCATTTGCAATCAGTTCCCGTATACCGTCCGCATCAATCATCTCAATACTGACCGGCATTTCCGCCCACTGCTGCTCCAGTTGCTTCTTCCACTCATCGTTCCAATTCCATTTTATAGAACAGCCGAAGGAAGGGGTTTCTTTGAGCGGAACTTCATTTCCTTCGAGAAGGGCTTCTATCGCATCTTTGGCATCCCTCGTATTTGGTTCTACATAAGGATTTTCGGTATCATCTATTCTGCCCCTGTATCTTAATTTCCTGTCACTGTCGAATATAAAGGCATGAGGGGTTGCAACCGGTCCGTAGGGGAGGGAACCCTTATGATCATCTCCGTCGTAAAGATACGGAAAGTTGTACCCTTTATTCCTGGCCCTGATTATCATATCATCCATATCGTCTCCAAGGTCGGAATAACCAAGTTCACTCAGGCTTACTGCTCCCGGTGAGTTTGGTGATATCGCCAAAAATCCCACTCCCTGCGGACGGTAGGTATTTACCATATCTATAAGCCTGTCTTCGTATGCCTGCGCCGTGGGACAGTGATTGGCCCAGAAAACAATAAACAGCACCTCGTATTCGTCGAAGTCGGCCAGTGTGTAGTTCCTGCCATCAACTCCCGGCAGATTAAAGTCCGGCGCCGGCGCACCTATTTCAAGGGGTTCGATCTCTGCCTGCTGGCCCACGAGCAGGGAAGGAGAAAGCAGGAAGCTGGCAATCAGCAAGATGCAGGAGAGTGGTGTTTTCATTATTTATGATTTGGAGAGGTTAGCATTAAGTTTAAAAAGCCCTGGCAGGATTTCAGCTTTTGCCGGGATTCGGGTAAAAGTAGTTATTTTATGCCTGTACGCCAACTTTCCCGTGGCAGTGCTTGTATTTTTTACCGCTGCCGCAGGGGCAGGGTTCATTACGGCCTACCTTTTTCTCTACTCTCACCGGCTGTGACTTTTCCTTCTCTTTTGTGTTGGCCATCATCTCGTTTCGCCGACTGGTCTCGTAGCGACTCATGTCAAGCCCCCTTCTCTTTTCGGCTTCCCTGACCTGGCTGGAGTCCCTTATGGGTATATGCCCTTTCATAAGGGTTGCCACAACATCCCTGTTAACCCTTCCGATCATTGACTTAAAAAGTTCAAAGGATTCAAACTTATAGATCAGCAGCGGATCTTTCTGCTCATAAGTCGCTGTCTGCACCGATTGCTTAAGATCATCCATTTCCCTCAGATGTTCTTTCCACAATTCATCAATAACCATCAGAATGGCAGTCTTCTGATAAGACTTTACAATATCGCGTCCCTCTGTTTCATAGGCCTTTTTAAGATTTGTGACAACCTGAAATATTCTTGTCCCGTCAGATATGGGTACAACTATATTCTCGTATAGCTTGGAGTTTTTTTCATAAACATCTTTTATAACAGGATAAGCCTGCTTTGCTATTACTTCAACTTTGCGCCTTAGGGTATCATTGATCAGGACACGCATTTTATCCATTATTTCCTTTGAAGTAAGCCGGGAAAACTCTTCTTCGGAAACAGGAGGTTCAATTGAGAACAAACGGATAAGTTCCACTTTGAATCCTTCGAAATCGGATGCATCATGATATTCAAATACAATACTTTCGCAAACGTCCAGCATCATATTGGAGATCTCCATTTCAATACGTTCACCTTTAAGGGCGTTTTTTCTCCTGGTATAGATGACCTCCCGTTGTGAATTCATCACATCATCGTATTCCAGTAACCTTTTCCGGATACCGAAATTATTTTCTTCTACCTTTTTCTGGGCCCTTTCTATCGATTTTGTAATCATGGAGTGCTGAATTACCTCACCTTCCTTTAGTCCCATTCGGTCCATCATTTTTGCGATCCTGTCGGAACCAAACAGCCTCATCAGGTTGTCTTCCAGTGATGCAAAAAACTGCGAGGAGCCGGGGTCACCCTGTCTTCCTGCCCTTCCTCTAAGCTGCCTGTCAACCCGACGGGATTCATGCCGTTCGGTACCTACTATGGCAAGGCCTCCTGCCGCCCTTACTTCCGGGGTGAGTTTTATATCGGTACCACGGCCGGCCATGTTGGTTGCGATTGTAACCGTTCTTGGATGCCCGGCTTCAGCCACAATATCTGCTTCCTTCTGATGCAGCTTCGCATTCAGCACGTTATGCTTTATGCCTTTCATTTTCAGGGTCCTGCTCAACAATTCGGAAATTTCTACCGATGTTGTGCCGACAAGGACGGGCCGGTTGTTGTTAACAAGATTGATAATTTCTTCTGATACAGCATTATATTTTTCCCGTTTGGTCTTGTAAACCAGATCTTCCCTGTCGTCTCTGATAATAGGCTTGTTGGTGGGAATAACCACCACATCGAGCTTATAGATATTCCAGAATTCGCCGGCCTCCGTTTCGGCGGTACCCGTCATGCCGGCAAGTTTGTCGTACATCCTGAAATAGTTCTGAAGAGTTACTGTGGCGAAGGTCTGTGTTGCCGCCTCGATCTTAACCTTTTCCTTCGCCTCGATAGCCTGATGCAGTCCGTCGCTGTAGCGTCTTCCCTCCATGATACGGCCGGTCTGCTCATCAACTATTTTTACTTTGTTGTCCATTACAACATATTCCACATCCTTTTCGAAAAGGGTATATGCTTTGAGAAGCTGGTTTATGGTATGAACTCTTTCCGATTTGATTGCATAATCGCGCAGCAAAGTATCCTTTTTCTCTACTTTTTCATCAGGTTTCAGATCTGATTTCTCCAGTTCGGCAACTTCGCTGCCGATATCGGGCAGGATAAAGAAAGAATCGTCTTCGGATGCAGCGGTGATAAGGTCGATCCCTTTATCGGTTAGCTCAATTGAATTGATTTTCTCGTCAATAACGAAATACAGCTCATCGGTAACCTTGTACATGTTCTTGTTTTTCTCCTGCATGTAAAAGTTCTCGGTCTTGAGCATAAGGGCTTTGTTTCCCGGTTCACTCAGGAGCTTAATGAGGGTTTTGTTTTTCGGCAGACCCTTATATGCCCTGAGCAGAAGGAATCCTCCCTTTTCCGTATCGTCGGCGGCCAGCGCTTTTCTGGCTTCAACAATGATGTCGTTTACGAGTTTGCGCTGTGCATTCACCAGGCTTTCCACCCTTGTCTTCAGCTCATCGAACAGCTGATTCTCTCCTTTAGCTACCGGTCCGGAAATTATTAGCGGAGTACGGGCATCGTCGATGAGGACAGAGTCAACCTCATCAACAATTGCATAATTATGGGGGCGCTGAACCAGGTCGCCGGGATTGATTGCCATATTATCACGGAGATAATCGAAACCGAATTCATTATTAGTCCCGAAAGTCACATCTGCCATGTAAGCCTTTCTCCTCTCCTCGGAATTGGGCTGGTGCTTATCAATACAATCGACCGAAAGTCCGTGGAACTCGTAAAGAGGGCCCATCCATTCAGCATCCCTCCGGGCAAGGTAATCATTTACAGTAACCACATGCACACCTCTTCCCGATAATGCATTTAAAAATACAGGAAGAGTGGCGACCAGCGTTTTTCCCTCTCCGGTTGCCATTTCGGCAATTTTACCGCTGTGAAGTACAATGCCGCCAATAAGCTGCACATCATAATGAACCATGTCCCACTGGACCTCATTACCACCGGCTATCCAGCGGTTTTTCCATACAGCCTTGTCTCCCTTAATTTCTACACTGTTTCTGGTAGCTGCCAGGTTCCGGTCGAAATCACTGGCTGTAACCTCGATTTCAGAATTTTCCTTGAACCTGCGTGCTGTTTCTTTGATTACTGCAAAGGCTTCCGGCAATATTTCCAAAAGAATATCTTTGAGTGATTCGTTTATTTCTTTCTCTAACTTATCTACTTTACTGTAAATTTCTTCCTTTTCAGAAAGATCAACCTGATCACTTTCTGCCTTTTCCTTCAGACTGGCAATTTCCTGTGCGGTTTCGCCCAGTGCATCGCCGACGGTTTGTTTCAGCTGAGAAGACAGTGATCTCAGTTCGTCGTTAGACAATGAGACTACTTTCTCATATGCCACCAGTACTTTTTTCAGTAAAGGAGTGACCTCCTTTATATCGCGGGTTGATTTGTTTCCGAAAAGACTGCCCATTAAGCTGTTGACTATACTCATGGTGAAAATAAATTTTAATAATATAAATGTTCGTACTGCAAAGTTAACGTATTTTGGACTATATAATTTTGCAAGAGGTCACTCCCACGCTACGGGGGTGCGGATTCAATATTTAATTACGGCGCAGATGGGCACTTTCTTCCCTGGCAGCCCTGAATTCGCTATCAGGAGCCCATCCGGGAAAATCGTCGTTGTTGGCAAGCTCTTTCCCTATACCGTAAAAGAACCACAGATCCTGGTGTATGCCATCGTAATCCCAGAGATCATGAACCACATCGGATGGCTGATGATAGCGGTTGGCGTAATCGCTGCTTACCATATCGGCATATTCCTGGTCTCGGCCAATATAGTCGGAACCTCCGTTGGCATAGATCATGGGAACACCTTGTTTTGCCATGTTAAAATGGTCTGAGCGGTAGTAATAGCCTCTTTCAGGGTAGGGATTGGGTTTTACCACCCGGTTTTGCCGGTCAGCATGTTTTTTCATGTATTCATCAAGCTCCGAAAACCCGTAACCGACGGCGACGATATCCCTGGTCGGGCCATAAACGTTAAGAGCATCCATGTTGATCCCTGCAACAGTAGTCGCAATTGGAAACAGAGGGATTTCAGAATAGAAGCGCGAACCAAGCAGGCCCGATTCTTCGGCAGTAACCGCCATAAATACAATTGATCTTTCGGGCATTTCGTCGCTTTCCATGAAGCGCTCGGCAATTGCCATAAGTCCCGCAACCCCGGTGGCATTATCAACCGCGCCGTTGTATATTTCAGTTTCACCGTCAGTTTCAACCATGCCCAGGTGGTCCCAGTGCCCCATGTATATGACCGTTTCTTCAGGATAACTACGGCCTTCTATGTATCCAATCACATTGTGGCAGTCGGCAAAATCAAATTGATTTGCAAAGGAGAACGAAGCAGTGAGTCCCATAGGTTCGGGCCTGAACCCCTGCTCTAAGGCACGAGTGAGTGCGTCGTCAAAATCGATGTTTGCTTTTTCAAATATTTCTCTTGCCGGGTCAAGATGGATCCACCCTTCTGCCAGCAACCTCTCATTATCTCCTGAGGCGACACCATACTGGGTACCCGACCAGGAGTTCCTGACAACATCCCAGCCGTAACTTGCAGGTTCGGTCTGGTGTACGATAAGAGCCGCTGCAGCTCCCTGGCGGGAAGCCTCTTCGAATTTATAGGTCCACCTTCCGTAATAAGTCATGGCCTTACCGGTAAACATAGAGTCGTCGCCGGTGGCAAAGCCCGGGTCATTGACCAGGACAACAACTGTTTTGCCTTCCACATCAAGTCCCTCATAATCGTTCCATCCGTATTCGGGGGCTACTATACCGTATCC
>PWPZ01000108.1 GCA_003556985.1 Bacteroidota bacterium | reverse complement strand
TTCCTCATCACTTTCGGGAAGAAGAGGTGAGGGTTCGTCACTATCGAGAACTATCAGGTAAATTTCCCTTGCAACAGGACGGTCATAGGAGCTCATATCCAGCCACCCTGTATTCAGTCCGAAATTGGTACTTGCCAGAAAATAAAGGTACTTACCGCAAGCATCCCATGCTGGCGAAATGGCGTCAGACATGCCATCGGTGAGCTGCAGTATCTCATCATTTTCAAGAGAATATGCCTTAATGGCATGAAACTGGTTGGTAAGCCTTTTTACATAGGCAATCCATCTTGAGTCGGGCGACCATACAGGATCCATTGTTCTCTGGGGATGAATGAACCTGTCCTGGTCAATCAGCCTCACTTCACCTGATTCAATTTCAACCAGCCAGAGTTTAAGATTTGTATCTGTGTAAAAAATATATTCTGAATCAGGCGACCAGGCCGGGGTATAATTGAAATTAGGTTCCGGCAGCTCAATTTCCCTGGGTTCTTCCAGGCCGTCCTGCGTACCGATCATCAATCTGTACTCCCCGGATCTGTCTGAAAACCATGCAATATGCTCACCGGAAGGGGACCAGACCGGATTTCTTTCCCTTGACTCAGTCGAATTTGTAATATTCCGCCAGTCTCCCTTGTCAACCGGAACCGTAAAAATATCTCCCCTTGCTCCAAACACCGCTCTTACACCGGTTGGAGAAAGAGAGCCGTTTGCAATATTATTGCTTACCTCTTTCCACCCTGTCATAGCCCAGGGAAAGTCTCCCCTGGCACTTATAGAGAGTCTTTCGGGTTCCTGCATTTCAGGGTCATACCTGTATATGTCACCGGCATACTCATAAACCAGGAGTCCGCCGCCAGAACTCAGATACTTGATATCATATCCGGAATAAAAGGTGAGTTGCCGGAGATCGGAACTCTCCATGTTATAACTGTACAGGTTCATAGTATAATCCCGGTCGGAGAGAAAATATACTGTATTTCCTATCCATACCGGATACTGGTTACGTGCATTATCCTCCTGCGGAAGTTCAGTTAATGAGTAATCTTCCATATTAAGCACCCAAATTGGCCGGTTTTGTCCACCCCTGTAATTTCTCCATTCCTCATCCGAAGGCCTGACCAGTTCATAGGCAAAATAACGGCCATCAGGTGAATATTCGCCCCTGTAACCTCTGGGTATGTCAAGCTGCACGGGAAGTCCATCGTCAAATCCCACTGCAAAAAACTTAGGATAACCTGACGGGGCACTTATTCTTGAGGAGGTGAAAATCACCTTTCCGTCGGGACTCCATCCCCTGACGATATCGGCGCCGGGATGCCATGTAAGCCGCTTCATCTCACCACTCTCAACATGTATGGCATACACGTCTGTGCTTCCTTCAAACTGGGCACTGAAGGCTATCCATTCTCCGTCAGGAGAAAATTTCGGATAGGACTCGACTCCCTGGAAGCTTGTCAGCCTCCTGGCTTCACCACCATCCAATCCGGTTATCCATATATTACTGGCATAGGCAAAAACAATATGGTTGTTGCTCACAGCAGGTTGCCTGAGCAGTCGTGTTTCATTGGCATATAAGCCGGTAAGAATAAAAAAACCGGCGATCAGAAGTAAAAAACTCTTTTGCATTTTATCAGATTTTGAATTGATAATTTAAATCTTTGAGGTATTAATTCCAGGTTGACCTGGTAAATATAATGCCTCTGCTTATTTTTTTATCATATCAAGGTTGCGATTCGGTTGACTTGAATGACGCACAACGTTCCACATGCACTATACCATGTGCCTGCTGTAGCTTTTATCCAATCGATATATTCAAGGTTTTTCCTAATCCAATCTCTATCAGTTTGTAATAGGTCGAGATCTGAATATCGCTTTGTCCTCGTTCAATCCTTGAAATATAACTTTTTTTTGTTCCAGTCCTCTCTGCAAGTTCCTCTTGAGTTATGTGTGCCCTTTTTCTCGCTTCTTTTAGCATAACTCCTAATCTAAATGCAAGTGATTCAGCATCATACTTATCTCTTGATGGAGTGCCCTTTTCTCCATACTTGTTTTTTAATAAATCTTCGAAATCAGTTAAGTTTTTCACTTTACTTATCCTCCATATTTTTCAATCAAATAATCCTTCTTCAATTTCTCCGCTAATTTTATTTCTTTCATAGGAGTCTTTTTCGTCTTTTTAAGAAAGCAGTTTGTTAATACAACCAAATTTCCCTTGTCTTGAAAGCATAGTATCCGTATACTTTTAAAGGTGGTTATAACTCTGACCTCCCATATCCCATCTGTATTTTCAAGTAACTTGAAAAATTTCTTCGGAACTTGTCTTTCAAATCTAACCAAGTCAAGCACATATTCAATTTTCTCTTGAATCTTTAAGTCCTGGCTTGTATAGAAATCAATAAAGTTATCCTTGTATGCAAGGATCTTTCTAATCATTATGCAAAGTTAACTAATTAGTTTACATTATCAGAATCAATTCATGATTTTTTTACAGTGAGTCTTCCAGCTATTGCAGGCAACATAATTATACTTATCAAAAAGTCAAATATATTTATTGGCTGCCGTAAGTATTGTTAACCCATTATAATTTCTATACAGCTAAATAAAACTTAATAATGGGCATTTTTTTAACATAGGATTAGGAAACAGCTCCTGATCATTTCAGAACCTTTATTTGGGCGAGGCATGAAGGTAATCATGAAAATAAAAAAGCACCTGCAAATTTATCTCTGCAAGTGCTTAATTTTCTGGTGGGCGATACTAGATTCGAACTAGTGACCCCCTGCTTGTAAGGCAGGTGCTCTGAACCAGCTGAGCTAATCGCCCGGTTCTCCAAAGGAGCTGCAAATATAACAGACTTATTTATTATTTCAAAATTTCATTTTCTATTTTCATAATTCTGTAACACGAGTTGTAACAAGTGTTCTGCAACAGGCTGTTCCTGCCACAATAAACTCTGCAGGTTCAGTGCCAAAGAGAAGTATGGCAGTGCGGACTGAAACTGAGTGTCAATAAAACAATTCATCCTCCGGGTGGTTTTATAAGTAGCATAAACATTAACTTTGTATCGGTGGGAATTTCCATTTGCCCGTCAAAATAAAACCTTTAATCCAGATACCATGAATATTCTATCACTGTTTAAGGTGAGTTTGCTGCTGGCAGCAGCACTTCTTTACGGATGCAAGTCGTCAAGCACCCCCAGGTCTGAAGCCGAAACTTCCGGGCAGGGCCACAGGGTCCTGCTGATCACCGGCGGGCATGATTTTGACGAAGAAAAATTTTATGATATGGTTTTTTCACTTGGCGACTTTAGGATTGACACGATTTCCCAGCCCGCTGCAAACCGTTCGTTTCTGTCAGACACAATTGACCTGTACGATGTGATTGTATTTTATGATATGTGGCAGGCAATATCAGAACAGGAAAAGGCTGCCTTTATAAAACTCACCGAAAAGGGAACAGGGCTTGTGTTCCTTCATCATTCGCTGGTATCCTACCAGCAATGGGATGAAATAAAGCAAATCCGGGGTGGCAAGTATTATGAAAGGAACCATGACTATCCCCCTGAGAAACTTTCAGACTATAAATACGATCTCCTTATGGATGTAACCATAAGCGATCGCCGCCATCCTGTAACGGCAGGAATGAAGGATTTCAGGATACTTGATGAGGGTTACAGCAATATTGGAGTTATCGATGAGATAACTCCGCTTCTGACCACCGACCATCCCGACTGCTCTGAAATTATTGCATGGGCTCACCGGTACAATAATTCCAAGGTAGTCTATATCCTTCCGGGCCATGATGACAAATCATGGTCAAATGAAAATTTCCGCAGGTTACTTACCAACGCAATAACCTGGTCGGGAAATAAATTAATTAAATACCCTGAAAGGATTATCGGGGAGTGAATCACCACCTGCTAAGCAGGTGGCTTACCGGTTCAATGAAGGCATAGCCAAGAGAACAAATCCACCATCTTTGACGGTGGATTTAAAAATTCATTAAAACTATCTGAAAAAGCCTGGAAAAATTACCTTAAAATCAAGATAAGTATTATAACAAGCAGAAGTGTACCTGCCCCAACATAAATACCGGGCTGCTTTAATTCAGCTTTTATATCCCTGAGTTCTTCCCTGAGTTCGGCCTTCTCCTCATCGGTGAGTTCTGCCCTGTCCATATCGCGTATTTCCTTCACACGCAATTCCAGCGGATTGACCTCCTTTTCAGATGATTCTGCTACATATTCAGCGGCTACCGGTTGGTCGGATTCTTTGACAAGCTCAGATGCTGTCAACCCTGTTAAGTTTAGCGAAAAAATTAAGACGCACACAAACAACATAATCTTTTTCATAATCCTTGTTTTTTTGTTAATAATCAAAAGTGCTAATCTGTAACAACAGGTTAATGGAGGTTCCTGTGATATGCTCAAGAAGTAAATAACAGGTCAGGTATAATGACTTAAAACAATTGAGACAACAGATCAGAAAGAATGTGGACCGTTTTGCAAAAATCTGGAAAAAACTGTCAGGTCCGGGATAATTGGTGGGGTTATGCAACTACCTTCCTATATAAAAATAATAAAAAAGTATGAGAAAGGAAATAACAATTTTATAATTTAGACCAAAGCCGGTTTGGTAGTGACCAATTACCAGCAGAGGTCCGGATTTCCTTTCATCGAAGCAGGAGGATAAGGAGAATTACAAGCAGGATAGTGCTTCCGCCTATGTAAACAAAGGGCCGCCGGAATGTTTTTGCAATATCTCTTAGTTCTTCCCTCAATTCCAGCTTTTCTTCATCGGTCAATTCAGATTTATCCATATCGCGGATTTCAAAAACACGTAGTTCCAGTTGATGAATTTCCTCTTCCGATAACCGGTCGTTAATGTTTTCACTAGCCAAAACTTTGTCATTTCCTTTTTCCGTCAGGGCTTTTGAATCAGATGCCTTAAGGTTCGTTACTCCCAACGAAAGGATCATCAGGCTTACTAAAATCAGGATTGTTTTCATTTTATTAGTATTTAATTTTAAAAAAAACGGGCTTCTATGTAAATTTAATAAAGTTATTTGATAAAGTAAACCCATTACAGTTGATATTTGCGAAGAACATGGGTGTCCCGCAATGATCGGGTATGAAATTCCCGTTATGAGCAGGAATGGAATTCAGGGATGATCGGGTATGGGAGTTCCGGGTGACCGGGCATGGGAGTTCCGGGTGATCGGGTATGGGAGTTCCGGGTGACCGGGCATGGTAGTCCTGTAGTGAGCGGGTATGGTAGTCCCGGGTGAGCGGGTATGGGAGTCCCGGTTTGAGCAGGCGTGGTATTCCGGAATGATTGGAAATGGGAAAACAGGAAAGAGGACTGCGAAATGCAACGGAGATACCGCCCCCTGAATTAGTTCTACTCCATTATGCCCAGAAAATCAAGCCGGTTAAAAGACTGTAGCCTGAGCACAAAACGGATCCGGTCCGGAAGGGGGCCGGTTGCCGATCTGATATTTTCAGATACATGAAAGGGAAAATAAATCTCGAAAAAATCCCACAGCCCGGCTTTTAACCCTGCTTCAAAAAACAAAGGAGGATAATAAGGGTCGAAGATCCGGGTATGCTCATTCACCAGAAAATTTGCAAACGGTCTGACAGGTATCCAGGCCGGCAATCGGGGCCAAGTGCTTGTCAGGGAGACAGAAGCCAGCCGGTCACTGTATCCCAGGGCCATATGAACGGGAGAAACCAGTCCCCCCTCGGAAAGCATCATCTGCCGGGAGAAAAAAGTATCAGTAAACAGGCTGAACCGGTCGGGATATGTACCATGGTAAAGATACTGTTCCAGGCCGCCCCTTCCGCCCGCAGAAAAGGAATGAAAGGGGAGCGGAGGGCCATGTATCCCCCTGCCGCCCGCAAAAAATCTGATAAAGAGACCATTGCCGCTTCCGTGATAACTGTATTTGTAATTTAGTTCGACCGACATCTTTTGGTAGGACCCCTGAATCTCCATCATGGCCTGAACATCAAAAGGATTAACCCGGCTGTTTCTTTCAAGCCTGTAGCCGATTTGCACAAAATGACGCATTCGCGCCGTTTCCTGCGAAAGGATCTCATAAAGATCAGATGCAGTGATATATCGCCCGAAAAGGCTTGAATTAATAATATTACTGCCGGTTTTGGAGGTTAAATAAAGATCCAGCCCCGCGAGTGCACTGCGATAATTCTGACCCCCCGGCGCACCGAACTGAGTCCCCGCCAGGGTAATTGTCGCCCGCCTGATGAAATTATCCCAGGGGGCTATATTGAATAACAGCTGTCCTGTACCTGCAAGGGATGAATTTTTCGCAGAATAAAATGGCGTAGCAAAGTATTCCACAGGTTTAGGCAACGGGAAACCGTTATGGACGGCCACCCCGGGCATAATTCCGTTTTCACGGGTCCAGTTTACCAGGGGCATAAAAACAATCGCCCGCTTCCCGGGGTCGTCAATATTAAAGACGAGCCGGGGGTTTACGGGTCCCTTTCGGGGGAAAAGGCCGGAAGTCCGTATAGAATTATTATGCCTGTAAACTTCGGGCATAACACCATGGGGGTCGATCTTTACCTCAGAATAATCTCCGGGTGGCAGTTCAACCCGTTTCCTTCCCTGGAACCCGTCCACCCATTTTTCAAAAACAACTGAATCCCCCTCCATGCCGGCAATAACAACCGGCGATGCCAGCTCAGCATTGTTTTCAATGAGCAGTTGCTGTCCTTCCAGCCGAACCACCCTGTAGTCCAGCCGCCGGGTGGTACCGGCAAAATCGATAAAAAACCAGTCCAGTTCCCTGCCGGTAAAGGATTCCAGGAAATCCTGAAAATCAACGGAAACGGAAAGGGGGGATCTCATGTTATGATACCATGATTGCATTGCAGAATCAAACAGACTGTCTCCCAGGTACGCCCGCAGGTATTTAAAGCCTCTGGCCGCCTTATAAAAATTTACCTGATCACCCGGTAATTGATCATAACCGCCGGCAATGGTGTCCAGCGGCTGCAGCTGATTGAGACGGGCCGCGGTAAGCCATTCTATCTCATCAATCCGCTCAAGGGGTATGCTCTCTACCCTCATGAATTCGGCAAGGCTCCTGCTTCCCGGATTAACTTCCCATAATTTCC
>PWPZ01000251.1 GCA_003556985.1 Bacteroidota bacterium | reverse complement strand
TGCCGGGATTTTAACTATCTTAGTATGTTTTAATCTCAACTTAAACATTCTGATATTATGATTTTACTACTTCAGAACGGTGGTATAAATGCTCTTCAGACCACCATTATCATTATCGTGGTTTTGCTTATTTTATGGGTTGGTCTAAGGCAGATGGGCCGGGGAAGGAAAAGGCGGACTTTCAGAAGCACCAGTCTGGGGAATCTCAGAAAACGATATGTAAAGGGAGAGATATCGGAAGAGGAGTATGAGAGGCAGAAAAAGGATCTCGGTGAAGATAATTAAATGCAGAGGAGTTTTTGGTGATTAAGCTTACAGGCCTTTAAGGAACTTTGTGAGGATAATTGAATGACGAATAATGGATGTTTGCCAAAACGCAAATTGGATGAAGGGTGATAGGTGAAGTAGGATCTGAGCCTGATAAGTAGAATTAAGAGAGAAAATATAAATGTCTTAAAACAGGTTTAGACTAAGTGAAGGTCGAAGTGAAGTTCGCTTAGAATTAGCAAAGAAGAAAATGAGATGAATGCAGGGAAATTTTTTGGCAATCCGGGACCGGTAAAAAAAATTGCGATTCTTCTGATAGTCTCGTTTATTGGAGTCAGTGAATCTGTTTCCCGGTCAGATGATCCGTATTTATTGACTGCCGGCTCACATAGTTTCGGGATCGATCCGGAGACGTTTTCTCTCAATTATTACAGTCCTGACGGCAAAAAATATTCTGTTTCATCTGATTCCCCAAACCGGGAAATTGCGAATTTAAAAGTTGCTCCGGGATTCGTAACCTGGGAGTATCCCGGCACCGGTATTAGCGTTTCACTGACCCCCGGCAGCGATTATCTTGATGTTGTTATCCAAAGCGAAGCTTCCTCGGAGTTTACCTGGCCCCGGGTAAGCACCGATCTTGACGCATATACCATACCCCTGCATCAGGGTAAGTTCATTCCGGCCAAAGACCTGATATGGTTGGAACACCTGTCAGATCAGGGCCCGCTGAATGCACTGGAGGCCCTGTCGATGCAGTTCTTCGCTTTGAATATGGATGAAATTGCTCTTGTGTTCATAATTAAAAACAAGTTTAACAACAGGCTTCATTTTCATGATGAGGATGGTTCTATAGCCATGAATTTTATTCATGATTTTCCTTCAACTGTAAAGGAGAAGAAATACGGGTTCAGGATCTATCCTGTCAGCAACGATATTACCGAAATTGCAAAAACCTATAAAAATTATATAATCGATACCAGGGGAATACTTAGCCTGGAAGAAAAAGCTGAAAAAAACCCCGATATCAGGAAACTTTACGGGGCCCCTCATATTTATGTATGGCAAAACCAATTAAATACCGATAAGAATATTGAAAGCCGGATGAAAGATCTTCAAAGCCTGCTTGAGGGCTTACAGGATTCAGGTATAAAAAAGGCATGGATAGGCCTGCATAGCTGGACGGTAGGGGAAAATTATCCGGAATTTGTATCTCAGGTCAATGAAGCAGGATATCTTATAGGGCCATATGATTCGTACCACAGTATCCACCCGCCTGGAGAAGAAAGGTGGATTACCGCGACTTTTGACGACACCACTTTGTACCAGAATGCATTTGTCATGAACAAGAGGGGGCAACCCGTAGGAGGATTCCTGGGGGAGGGAAGAAGGCTGAACCCCATCCTTTCCCTCCCTTCTGTACATAACCGGACAAAAGCGGTGTTCGATCAGGGGATACGGTTCAACTCCTGGTTCATTGATTGTGATGCCACTGGAGAGTGCTATGATGATTACACTCCCTCGCGGATGACCAGTCAAAGGGATGATATGGAGGCCCGCCTGGAAAGGATGGCCTGGATACGCGACACTTATGGTCTGGTCGTCGGGTCGGAAACAGGAAATGATTTCTCAGCAAACACAATCGCTTATGCGCATGGAATGACAACGCCGGTTGTAGCATGGGGTGATCCTGACATGAGGTCTGATAGTAATTCGGAATATTTTGTAGGATCCTACTATTCGCCATCGGGCGGTATACCGGCTCGTTACGTAAAACCGGTTCCGGTCAAAGATAAATACCGGTATGTGTACTTTGATAACAGGTTCAATTTACCGTTGTTCCAGCTGGTGTACAATAACGCTGTAATTACTTCTCATCACTGGGAATGGGGCAGCCTTAAGGTGCCATCTGAAATAACCGGAACCATGCTGAAGGAGATCCTGTATAATGTTCCGCCCTTGTATCATATTGACAGGCATCACTGGGACCAGTATAAAGATATTATTTCCAGCCATTCCGGGATGTTTGCCAAAACGCATTCTGCCGCTGTCACCAAACCTTTGAACCACTTTGATTGGCTTACGCCGGACCGGCTGGTTCAAAAAACCCGGTTTGGAGAAACTTTGGAAATCATTGCAAATTTCGGGACAGCCCCCTTCATGTACAATGGGATGGAAATCGATGGCCAGTGTCTGGCGGTATTTGATTCAGGTTCGCCGGAACCCGGTCTTTATTGCCCATAGTGCATTCAGAAGCCTCCGAAGGAGAGGTGGAACCCCAGGGTTCCTGTTGTTCTGTCGGCTCTTCGCTGGAAAGGAAATGCGAAAAACGGCTCCAGGATAATCGCTCCGAACAGATTCACCCGTAAAGCCACGCCGGTACTGACAACGGGAATGCGTACATCATCATCGCGCACCGGGCTCCATCTGGCTTCAATGTCGTCGAAGTCATTCCATGCCAGTCCCGCGTCTGCAAAAAAGACCAAATCGCTGAAAAACATCCTGGAGCGTATTAGGGCAAGTTCCGGTGGACCTGTAAATGGCAGGCGCACTTCTGCATTTGCCACGGCAATTTTACTTCCGAGAAGGTTGTTAACACTTATATATTGTTCTGAAGTTTCATTTGTCTGCGTAATCTGCCTGAAGCTATAGCCTCTTACAAAAAAAGGATTTCCTAAGAAAACAGGCTGAAGCTGGTCGGCATCCCTGCCGTAACGGCCAAAATGCATAAGGCGGAATCCGAGGCCCACAGGATGAATCAATCGATACTGACGGTAATCAGCTCTCAGTCCCCAGAACCCAAATTCACCAAATGACCTGTCAACCTGGAACCGGTAGCGGTGCCCGCTCATCGGAGAGGTTAAGCCGAACCGGGAACGGTCGCCCACATATGCCAGGTATGTCCTGTACATAAAAAAGGTTTCCGGGGCCTCAGCCTGATGCTCTTCCCTTTCCACGAGCCTGTTTCCTATATAATAGTTATTTATGCTGTCTACCCTGAAGCTGTACGTGCTTGCACTTGCACCCCCTTCCCAGCGGAGGTGCCTGGATATCGGATATTGCCCGAATGCCCCCAGTTCATCTTCAAAGACTCTTTGTTCAATAACTATCATGTTTATTGCATCCGTGCCGTTTATCTCGTCCTCTGTTACAAATGCCCGTGCCGATCTGTAGGGTATATGCGAAAACACGCCCCCCCAGTTATAACAGCGGGACTGGTTCATGTATACTGCCTGGCCAGAAATATCTATTAGCCGTCCCTGAACCTGCAACGAGGTTGTGAGAAGGTTTTCTCTGAGCATGTCGCTGAACATGAAGCTGACTCCTCCGGCAGCACCGGCGCCGAACTGGCTCACTCCCACGCCAATGCCTGAACTTCCTATGAATTCCAGCCCAAATCCCGGATCATACTCGGTTTCCTGGAATTCTTCCGGGTCGGTACGGGGATACCTGTCCAGTTTTTCGTCCACTATCATCACCGGGGGCTCCTTGTCAACCGGAGGCAAAATAGCGGCTGTCAGGTCAACATCATCGTCGGTGAAAACCGGTCCGTCAAGTTGCGCCACATTTTCCCTGAAAAGCTCATAGCCGGCATTATTGTATAGGATATATATCAGGTCGCCGCTTTCCCTGGCAATATCAAAGCAGGGAGACAGGGAGGTAATGCCGCTCACACCAACCTGAAGGTCTGTAACCTTTCTTACTTCAACTGCATCTGTTGAATAACGGTAAATATTCCTGAAGCCGTCGGCATTTGAAACAAAGAATATCTCTGTTCCGTCCGGGGAATATTTGGGGTTGATAATATCCGACCCTGGTAAAATTTCAATAACGGTTGAGGTGCCGTTGTTCATATCATATTCTGCCAGCCGGTAATTACCGAATTTTATGGTTTCAAAATCGGTATTTCCTTCCCTGTCGGTAATAAATGCTATTTTTGATCCGTCGGGCGACCACGAAGGCTGAAGGGCAGCGTACCTGTCGTCAGTAAGCTGTTCAACCTCGCCGGTCTCAAGATTATATACATAAAGATCGCTTTTGCCCTCTCTCAGACCTGAAACCACGATCCTTTCGCCATCGGGCGACCAGTCCGGATTACTGAAGGCAGGAAGGCCCGGTATGTCGATGGTTCTGACAATCCTCCTTCTTTCCAGGTCGGCTATTATTAACTGATTCCTTCCACCGATGAAGGTTGTAAGAGCATATTGTGTGCCGGCAGGGTTCCAGGTTCCGGCCGATTCAAGGTAATTGTATTCATCAATATGGTCATCCCTGATAACATTTGTTATACGCCTGACAATTTCGTTTTCCCTTACGTTGGCCAGGAAGAAATCAATGCTGATCACATTCATGTCTGATATAAAGACCATGTTATCGCCATCGGGGCTCAGGGCAGGTGCGATATTCATGTATCCGGCATTTTCAGGACCAAATAGTCTTTCACCAACCGACTCCTGCTTTCCCTCCATCAGTGGCAGGTAGGATTCTCTCAGGTCCTCTGCCCACAGGGCGGAGAGGGAATCTGACGAATAACCGGTAAGACTGTCAATCGCCCTATCGTAACCCGTCAAGGCTGTTGAAACAAAGAGGGGATGAATCTGTTCGTCACCGTAATGGGCAGTGAAAAAAGCCCAGAAAGCATGGCCCCACCGATAGGGGAAGAATTCCTGCATCCGTGTAGTCATGTCTCTCAGGGTAGGGATATTGTCATGTTTTACTGCATCCCTCATCCACATTGCAGTATGCGCATCCTGGCGGCCCAGGGAAAGATATTCCGATTGCCCCTCAACCATCCACAGAGGGGTGTTTTCCATTGCCCGGCCCCCAAGGCCGCGTCCACCGTTTCCCATAAAAAGCCTGAAGTGGTGGACGTGGGTAAGCTCGTGACCCAGGACATGATTGGTCTCCCTTCTGGAAGCAGACAAAGGCATTACAACCCGTTTGCGCATCCCTTCTGTTACCCCGCCGGTTCCGACGCCTATCAATTGCTGTATGACCGTTGTTTGTTGAAAATCAGCATGATTGTTATAGAGGATTATTGGTATTTTGGTTTCCAGGGTGTCGAGGAATATGGGCAGATGCCTTTCGTACCATCGCTCTGTGAGCTGGGCAAAATCTCTTATTTCCCTTTCATCCTCCAGGTAGTGGTGTATCCTGAAGTGTGGGGTTTCAAAAACCCTGAAGTTAAGTTTATCGTAAGTTACTTTGTTCCTGCCGAATTGTTGGGAAAAAACCGTATCGGGTGAAAAAAGTAAAAGGATCAGACTTTTAAAAATGATAAGTGTGCAAAGCTGTTTCATGAGTATAGGTTTTTATATTTTAGGATTACCGGGCTGGGACTATAGCAAGCCAAAAAATATACCAAATAATGGTTCCGGAATGAGGCACGTTCTAATATCATCGCAGAAAACACTGATTAAAACAGTTCTGAGCCGGCACGTAAATATTTTTATGCCATGCTGCCTCGTTTCAAGTGTGGATAATCTGCCACAGTTAAGAAAATGATGCCTTTCTGCCGGCCGGTTTTTTCAGGCTATTTCAACATATATCTGTCCGACGGATTACCATTTAATGCCCCCGTGTCATACCTGCATTCCTCAGTAATCATTCATTCATTAAGGAGTTCAGGCAGCAGCCGGTCACGCACCCATTTGAAATCAGGTTCAAATTCCAGCGCTTTGCGGTAGGTAATTATGGCCATCGAACGGTTCTCTGCTTCCTGGTAGCTTTTCGCCAGTCCAACCAGTGTGTTCAGGTAAAGCCACCGGTGTGTCTCCTTCATATCAGCTTCCATCAGGTTTATGGCCCTGCTGTAGCTTTTTATCGCCTCCTCTTTTGAGCCTCCAAGGGCTGAAGGAGCATAAAACATTGCATTGCCGTGCTCAATCCATGAATGGGGATTTTCGGGGTTGGTGTCTATTGCCTTGTTTATAAGATTCATGCTTCTTCGCCCCCAGAAAACGGCTCTCCAGGGAGCCATGGATATCCTGTAGGCATATAATGCTGCCTGTATGGCATATGCCGAAGATTCAAGAAATAGCGAACCGGACAGATTATCAATTTCTTCTTCCGCAAGGGAAATTTGCTCCCGTGCTACCTGTTCGTTTTCTGTTCCCAGGCTATATCCGATATAGCCGTATCTGGCCAAAATCAGCTGATAAAGGATGTGTTTGTTTTTCGATTGCCGGTATTCAGCCTCGAGAATTGCCATTGCCTCTCTCCACAGATCCATTTTTTCGGTGATGTAGGCCTGATAGATCATATCGGACGGATTTGACAAATCAGCCTTAACAGTGGCATGCCCGGTGTCCTGCTGTTCGGTTTTGCAGTTCCTTTCTGCCGGATTTAACAAATCAGTTTCTTCAGCCGATAAATGGTGCCAATCGGCAAAAAGGAAAAACAGAATGAAAATAATACCTCCAAAAAATTTCGCTTTACCTCGGCCGGTGACTGATGCTTTTGTCATGAACCTATCACTTTTAGTTGCAAATTTATAATTCAGATGAACTAATGTTGCATTAGTTTCTATCAAGTAAAATTAATGCCTTTTAGTCAATGATTAATAGTTGAAGCAAGCCAGGCTAGCTACCAACCACACGAAGATTCATTAAGAAGCTATTCTAAAGACCCGCCAACCCCTATTAATTCAATGATTATCGAGGTTGAGGGTGAGTTTTTCGGGAATCCGCGACGGATTGTTTTATTTGATTCATTGATTATTATAGAGGACGGTTTTCATGGATCGTTCCCCATAAATTTACACCAACGCTCTTTCCTTTCGTTTGATGAACCGCCTGGAAAGTGGCCTGTACGCCGGGTGGTATGAAAGATGCTCTCCGTCAGCTATGGCTGGCGGAGCCGTCTACTTGATTGAACTTATGTGGTATTTTCTAATATTTCAAATCCAGTCCTTTTTATCTCAACAACAAATGGATTATCGGAGTAAAAATCATTATGCGAAATAGGATGTGGCTC
>PWPZ01000193.1 GCA_003556985.1 Bacteroidota bacterium | reverse complement strand
GGGAACGGAAACCAGGCAATGGAAGCACAGGGGCAGGAAGATGACGTGAATGGACAGGAAGAGCAGGATGAGCAGGATGAGCAGGAAGAGAAGGAAGAGGAAGAGCAGGAGGAGGCCGAAGCGGTAGGGGAGCAGGTCGTGACAACAGTGGGAGCGGTTTTTGCTTTCCTTGGCCAATTTTTGCTTACGTTCGTTTATATATTTATGTTCATTTACTTTCGCGGAAGGTTCAAGGAATTTATTCTGCGGTTCTTTTCTCACGACAAGAGGGCGGAAGTAGCCGAAATAATTGCCAGCTCATCGGTTGTTAGCAGGAGATACCTTGCAGGCAGATTGTTTTTAATGGTTATCCTGGCAGGCCTGTATTATGCCGGACTGGCAATATCGGGACTGGAAAATGCACTGTTCATTGCCCTGATTTCGGCGGCCCTTTCAATTATTCCGATAGTCGGGAATTTCATAGGCTTTTTTATTGCAGTCGTGGTAAGCCTTCTCACAAACGGGGAACTGCCGCAGGTGATGGGAATCACCGTGACATTTATCATAGCACAGTTCGTCGACACCTATATACTTCAGCCCATTGTCCTGGGTGACCAGGTGGACGTTCATCCCTTCTTTATAATAGTTACGGTCGTCCTTGGCAATGAAGTGTGGGGGGTAATGGGTATGGTGGTTGCCATACCGCTGTTTGCAATTATCACGGTAGTCTGCCGCCATGTACCGGCATTGAATCCCTTTGGCTACCTTTTCAGTAAAAAGGATATAAAGGAAACCCGTGAATCGAGGGAAGATAAAAAACGCATGGATTCGGGCAAAAAGAAAAGCTGATCCTTCATTTAAAAACCGGCTCAACATTCCGGGGTTACGGTTGTTTATTGATTAACAAGGAATGCCTGAACTACGTACAACTCCGGGCCGGATGATAATTCTTCAGTAATTTAGACCTCATCCCGGGCAAAAGGGCACGTTTTATGTAACATGATATCAGGTATTCAATAAAGTAAACCAATATGGAAATATTATATCTTATTCTTATTTCATTTGCGATTATGATACTGGCCGTTGGAGCCATGTCGATCAGGCTGTTGTTCGTTAAAGACGGAAAATTTTCAGGAGGCTCATGCAGAAGCAGTCCGGAACTGGAATCCAGGGGAGTTACCTGCGGATGCGGCAGGCAGGAGTCGTGCGGAATTGACGACCAGGATAAAGGTCAGGACGATCGCAAGTCCGGCTGACAGGAAAACTCAACATGATACCGCTCATTGACCGGCAGAAAATTCCCAATTGTGCGGGTTTTTATGATGTAAAAAATTCGCTAAAATCGGATTATCCACCACCAAAGGAGGTGGCTTTAACTAAGGACGTGGGTTTTTGAATTAAACTAAAGAGGATATTTTCCCGCAAAATATGCCGGGTTGGGAGTCGCATCACCGTATAATCAAGGGCCGCCCTGATGAATTATGACCCGAATTGTTTACCGGGCAATTAACTCCTTAAAGCCGTCTGTATATGCTACGGCCAGCAATCCCTCAAGATCATAAATAAAATAGGCCTCAATGTCAGGATTGTTCCCGGCCATGTCCATACTTTTTTCAAGTCCCATAACCATGAAAGCGGTGGCCCAGGCATCCGCATCCATAGCAGTGGGAGCAACTACAGTGGTGCTCAGCAGATTGTGCTGTACGGGATAACCCGACACAGGGTCAATTGTATGAGCATATCGCCGGCCATCCATAACATAAAATTTACGGTAATTGCCCGATGTTGCCAGAGACCGGCCGGTTAGCTGTACTATCTCCTGAAGTTCCCTTGACAGAGCCATGGGGTCATCTACCGGCTTGTCGATACCAATCCTCCATTCGTCATCATTCCTGTTTGTGCCTTTTAACCTTATCTCCCCTCCTATTTCAATCATATAATCGGTTATTCCAAGGGAATCAAAAAATTCTGCAACAACATCAACAGTATAACCTTTTGCAATGGCATTCATATCCAGCATTAATCCAGGATGATCCTTAACTACCCTGCCATTGTCAATCCGAACCTTGTCCCAGCCAACAAACATCATCAGGCTGTCGATAAGGGCGGAGCTGATATCTTCCCTTTCACCGGAGCCGAACCCCCATGCATTAACCAGAGGGCCAACCGTGATGTCAAATGCGCCATCTGTTTTCTCTGATATTTCACGCGCACGATTGAAAACCGCAAGAAAATACCTGTCAGGTTCAATACCTGACAAGTTATTGTTCATACCCGAAATTAGCGACGATGGGTTATATATTGACATTGAGTAGTCGATGGCGGTAAAAAGCTCTTTCAACTCATCGTGATAGTCGGCCGAATCAGGTGAGTTATAGGCTATATGGTAACTGGTTCCCTGGGTAAACCCTTCCAGGAACACAAACTGCCTTTGTTCCCTGCCGCATGAAAATATCAGCAAAACCGGGAGCATTAGTACAAAAAATCGCTTCATCAATTAATTTTTAAATTATGCTGGAATCATATGATACAACGACCGGATATTAACCATTATTATTTAATTTGCCGTTTGAGAAAAAGGTTATGCCTGAATGATCACAGTTAAAGGGAAACTGCCAGCGGAGGAAAATCTCCAAACCCTAAGCCCCGGAACATAACACCTGCAGACAGTAATTATCCGCCGAAGTCATCAAGATCCACCATTTCATCCGGCACGCCAAGGTCGTATAGCATTTTCAAAACGGCATCGTTCATCATTGGAGGCCCGCAAAGATAATATTCTATATCATCAGGATCCTCGTGCTGCCCGAGATAATTATCATAAACCACCTGGTGAATAAAGCCGGTATACCCGGTCCAGTTATCCTCGGGTTTTGGTTCGGAAAGAGCTATATTGAATTCGAAATTGGGGAATTCTTTTTCTATCTTTCTGAATTCCTCTTCATAAAATACTTCCCTGAGACTTCGCGCGCCATACCAGTATGTCACCTTCCGTTTGGTCTTTTCGGTATGAAACAGGTGGAAAATATGGGAACGCAGGGGGGCCATACCGGCCCCGCCGCCGATATATATCATCTCATTGTCGGTCTCCTTTATAAAGAATTCCCCGTAAGGACCGGAAACGGTCACTTTATCACCGGGCTTGAGTGAAAACACATATGAAGAACATATGCCGGGATTCACATTTTTAAAGGTTCCCTTGGAACGGTCCCACGGTGGAGTGGCAATACGTATATTCAACATTACAATGTTGCCTTCGGCGGGGTGATTGGCCATTGAATATGCCCGGAAGGTTTCTTCGGTATTCTTCATTTTAAGATCCCACATGCCGAACTGATCCCACTCCTTCCGGAACTCTTCCTGAACTTCAATATCTTTGAAATCAACTTCTGCTTTTGGAACATCAATTTGAATGTATCCACCAGATCTGAAATCCATAATTTCACCTTCGGGAAGTTTCACAACAAACTCCTTGATGAAGGTAGCAACATTTATATTACTCACCACTTCACACTCCCATTTCTTTATTCCCAGAACTTCCTCGGGAATCTGCAGCTTCATGTCCTCCCGGATTTTTACCTGGCAGCCCAGCCTCCAGTTTTCCTGCTGCTCCTTTCGGGTGAAGAAATCCTTCTCCGTGGGCAAAATAGATCCGCCGCCTTCCAGTACCTGGCACTTGCACTGGGCGCATGTTCCTCCCCCTCCACATGCAGAGGGCAGGTATATACCATTATTGGAAAGGGTGGCAAGAACCGTTGAACCCGGCTGGGTATTAATTTCCCGTTTGTCATTCACCGAAACAGTAACTTCTCCGGAAGGAGTCAGCCTGGATTTGGCATAAAGCAGAATAGAAACCAGGGTCAGAATTACAACAAAAAAAACAACAATGGTAATAACAATAACCGACCACTGGAGCGCTAATAATATCATATGGTTTTATTTATAATTATTGAATCATTACACCACCTTAGAGCGCGATACCCATAAAACTCATGAAGGCTATGCCCATCAATCCGGTGACTATAAAGGTTATGCCCAAACCGCGCAAGGGTGGCGGCACATTTGAATATCTGATTTTTTCGCGAATAGCGGCAATCCCCACTATGGCCAGATAAAAGCCCACTCCTGACCCGATACCGAATACCGATGCCTGTCCAATGTTCGCATATTCTCTTTCCTGCATAAACAGGGAACCGCCGAGAATTGCACAGTTAACAGCAATAAGGGGTAGAAATATTCCAAGCGATGAATAAAGATTGGGCACGAATTTCTCAACTATCATTTCCACCAGCTGCACCATTGATGCGATGACCGCAATAAAAAGGATAAAGCTCAAAAAGCTCAGGTCTACATCGGCAAAACGGGGGCCGAGCCAGACCAAAGCGCCTTCGGCAAGAAAATAATTTTCAATAAGATAATTAAGAGGCACGGTAAATCCAAGCACAAATACAACTGCTATACCCAGGCCGTTAGCCGTACTGACGGTCCGCGACACTGCAAGATAGGAACACATGCCGAGAAAATAGGCAAACACCATGTTATCGATAAATACCGATCTAACAAATATATTGGTTAATTCTTCCATAGCTTCACGTTTTATTTTGATTCGATCAATTTGCGGTTCCTTGACCTTTGCACCCAGATAATAACCCCCACTGTTATAAGAGCCATAGGGGGCAGGATCATAAAACCGTTATCCTCATAACCGAAATTATAGACTCCAAGGGTTTCCATAACCGGATAACCCCATAGAGTTCCCGATCCCAAAAGCTCCCTGAAAAATCCTACAACAATCAGTATCCATCCATAACCTGCGGCATTCCCAATCCCGTCGAGGAATGAAGGCCAGGGTTTATTGCTGAGTGCAAATGCTTCAAGGCGCCCCATTATAATACAATTGGTAATGATCAATCCCACAAACACCGATAATTGTCTGCTCACATCATATAAAAATGCCTGGAGAATCTGGTCAACCAGAATCACCAGCGATGCTATCACCACAAGCTGCACGATTATTCGTATCCGGTTGGGTATGGTGTTCCTTAACAGCGATATGATAACATTGGCAGCACCCATTACCGCCACCACGGCAATTGCAAGAACAACAGCAGGTTCAAGCATTGCAGTCACCGCCAGAGCTGAACAAATCCCAAGCACCTGAACGGTAATCGGGTTTTCATCATTAAGCGGCGTGCTTAACAATTTCATATTTTTTCCTGAAAACAAAGGATCTTTCCCTGATTCACTCATGATTCCTGATTTTTTTGTTTTCTAAAATATTCCACATAGGCACCCAGGGTATCCCTGAGCATCTCATCCACTCCTCTTCCGGTAATGGTGCCGCCTGACACACCGTCAACCCGGTGTTCGTCAAGAGGAACCGTTCCTGGTTTAATGACCTGAATGGAAACAAACTCGTTATCTTCATCGAAAAGCTTTTTTCCCTTGAACTGATTCTCAAAGGCAGCAGTGCTTATTTCGGCGCCAAGTCCGGGTGTCTCACTTTCATGGTCGAAAATTACCCCGAAAATTGTATTGTAATCATCCTCCAGGGCAACATACCCGAATACAGGCCCCCATAATCCCCGGCCGTAAACAGGAATAATAAAGTATTCTCCGGCCTCATCCCTTCCCACGAAAACGGGGAGATTCCTCTCTTCTACAGGTTTCCTGTTCTCCTCCCGCACCATTACCCCGAAGGCATCAATCTCTTCCTGAATTTCCCCGAGATGGTTAATAACATAGCTGTCCACTATGTATTTATCATATTCCTCATCAATATAGGCGTTTCGGTTATCGGCCTCGGCAACTCCCTCAGCCTTTTCTATCGATCTCAGGATGTCCAGCTTTCTGGCCATCTCTATGTTAAGATCCTGGTATGGTTTCAATAAAGTAGAGACGGCAGAAAGAACGGCCGCCACAACCACAACCATTACCGAAGCATATATGAATATATAGGTATTACTATCCTTCATTGCAAATTGAATTATTTATTAGTTACTGCACTTGCCCGTTTTATCCTTCTTTTGATATTGGCCTGCATAACGTTATGGTCGATGAGCGGTGCGAAAACATTCATAAACAAAATGGCAAGCATCATGCCCTCCGGGAAGGCCGGGTTCAACACCCGTATAAGAATCGCAAGGAAGCCTACCATAAAACCAAAAATATACTTGCCTCGCGCTGTCTGGGTTGCGGTTACCGGGTCGGTTGCCATGTATACCGCGCCAAATGCAAATCCGCCCATGATCAGATGCTCCCATGCCGGTACCTCCATAAAGGGATTCACGGCAAAAATATTCAAAATAAGCCCCATCACCAGTCCACCGACAAAAACCGAAGCCATTATCCTCATGCTGCCAACACCGGTAATCCACAGGATAAGGGCACCCAACAGCACTGCAACCGTAGAAGTTTCGCCAATAGAACCGGGAATGAAACCCAGAAACATATCAAGCGACCCCGGAACGGCTTCCAAATCGCCCATGGCAGCATTTGCAAGCGGCGTCGCTCCTGAAAATCCATCCACCACACCTTCCCCGTTCATAAGTCCGGCAATCCATACATCATCGCCCGACATATAGATCGGGTAAGCAAAAAACAAAAATGCCCTGGCCGTCAGTGCGGGGTTCAACAGGTTCATTCCCGTGCCTCCAAATGTTTCCTTGCCAATTATAACAGCAAAAATCGTGGCAATCGCAACCATCCAGAGAGGAACATCTACGGGCATAATAAGGGGGATAAGCATTCCGGTAACGAGAAAACCCTCATTTACCTCATGCCCCCGTATCTGGGCAAATACAAATTCAACCGTAAGTCCGCTGACATAGGAGACTATGATTATGGGCAATACCCTGAGGAACCCGAACCAGAAATTCTCCCAGAAACCAGCTTCTATACCGAAGGCGATGTGATGCTGGTAACCGGTGTTCCACATCCCGAACAAAAGCGTGGGGATCATAGCAACCACCACGATAATCATTGTCCTTTTCAGATCGATCGGATCGCGGATATGGGATCCGCGATCAGTGACCTTGTCGGGCACGAACAGAAAGGTCTCAAAAGCATCGAAAGTGGAATGCAGTTTCTCAAATCGCCCGCCTTTCTGAAAATGAGGCTTAACTTTATCCAGTTGTTTCCTGAGTGACTTCACTTTATTTATACAGTTTGTTTGTTTTATAAAAAAACAGTTGTGACGAAAAAAGAATCAGCTCGTTTCCTTTATCATTAATTCAATGCCATGGCGAAGTATTGATTGCACCTCGGTTTT
>PWPZ01000262.1 GCA_003556985.1 Bacteroidota bacterium | reverse complement strand
GACGCCGAGATCTATTATACCTGTCCCCCGCAGGACACCGGATCAACTTTTGAATTGTCTTTTGGTGCCTCCTCTGTCGCAGGAATAATAAGCGAGAGTCATGACCCTCCGCTGCGAGGCATGGAAAATGACCGGATAAAAAGGGAAGAATCTTACGTAAAGGACTTTAAGCCGCTGAATATCGGAAGAATATTCCTTGAACAGGGTAAAGGACAAATGACTCTTCAGGCTACCGGCATGCCAGGATCACAGGTCATGGATTTCCGGCTACTGATGTTAAAGAGGTTAGATGACTAAAGCCGGCCTTATTGCCGTCCGACCAATAATTTCCGGGTAGCCCCCGACCACTTGACTAAAACTAAATTATGACAACTCCCTTCACAAGAACACTTACCTTTATGGCGCTGGTGCCCGGACTGGCAGCATGCAGCCATGACAATACGGAAAAACCGTCAGAGCCCAACATAGTGATAATCTTCCTTGATGATGCAGGCTGGGCCGACTTCCAGCCTTTTGCAGAGACCCGCTACCCCACGCCCCATGTACGGCAACTTGCCGAAGAGGGAAAAACCTATTATACTTTTTACGTGCCACAGGCCGTATGTTCTGCTTCCAGGGCTGCATTGCTGACAGGCTGCTATCCCGAGAGGGTGGGTCTTTTCGGTGCGCACGGACCGAGGCAGCGGGGACTGGATCCGGAATTTGCCACCATAGGAGAGCTTCTCCGGCAGTCTGGCTATAAAACGGGTTTCTTTGGTAAATGGCATGTAGGCGATCACCCCGAAACGCGGCCTCCGGCAAGAGGCTTTGACGAATCGGCCGGTATAATGTACTCAAACGATATGTGGGCAGGTCATCCGGAAAGACCGGAGTTTTGGGGTCAATGGCCGCTGCAGTACTGGCATAACGGGGAGATCACCATCGACTCGGTAACGGCCGACGATCAGACCTGGTTCACCACATGGTTTACCGAAAAATCGGTCGATTTTATAAACCGTAACAATGACAGACCCTTCTTCCTTTATCTGGCTCACCCCCAGCCTCATGTCCCGCTGTTTGTAAGTGATAAATTTGAAGGAAAATCCGGTACGGGCCTTTACGGCGATGTGATCATGGAACTTGACTGGTCGGTCGGTGAAGTCATGAAGGCCCTTAAAGAAAACGGCATTGCCGACAACACCATTGTCATGTTTACCTCCGACAACGGCCCCTGGCTTTCCTATGGCAACCATGCCGGCATGACGCCCTACAGGGGGGAGAAAGGGACGACCTTTGACGGAGGAGTACGTTCACCCCTGATCATAAGGTATCCACCTCAAATGGAACCCGGTACTGTCTCCCACCGGGCATTTATGTCGATCGATATACTACCGACAATTTCATATCTGACAGGAGCACCGCTGCCTGATTATGAGATTGACGGCAAAAATGTGTGGGATGTTATAACCGGAAGTGAAGGCGCCGAAAATCCCCATGACTATTATGGCTTTACAATGATAAATAATTTCGAGGGAGTGCTCAGCGCAGACGGAAAATGGAAACTTCACCTTCCCCATGATTACAGGTATCCCCTGAAAGGCGGGATTGACGGCCAGGCGGGAATATATATCCAGAAAAGAATAGACACCGCACTGTTCGATATGGTACACGATCCCTATGAAAGAGTAAATGTCATTGAAGAATATCCGGAAATCGCGGGTGAACTTTTACGGTATGCGGAAGAACACAAAGAGAAGTTTTTTGACTGAGCCGGCCCTTCCGGACTGCCGCTGCAATTCACTGCCCGCTGGCCGCGACCGGCAGCCCCCCCCGGTCATTATCGCTACCCGGGCACAAATGGTTGCAGGTTTTAATCAATATGCCGCAGGCACAAGTCCCCGCCAGGACATTGTTAATTTCCAGGAACGAGTTATTACAAGTTTAACAAAACCCGAAAATTATGAACAGGATAACATTAATTTTGATTTTAGCATTATGTCTTCCCTTTCTATCAGCTGCATCAGGGGATGAACAGATCAACGTGGTAATTTTCGGGTCACATCCCGATGATGCTGACAAGCAGGCCGGCGGCACTGCCCTTGAGTTTATTAAAAGAGGCCATAACGTGGTTTTTGTCTCAATAACCAATGGCGATGCCGGTCACCAGGATATTGGAGGAGAAGAACTGGCACAAAAGCGATACCTGGAAGCGCAGGAAGCCGGCAGACGGTTTGGTGTCGAATATATAGTGATGGACAATCCCGACGGGAAGCTGTATCCAGCCATTGAAATACGGGAAGAGATAATCAGGATAATCCGCAGGTATAACGCCGATATAGTGATTGGACACCGTACCAGCGCCTTGCACCCCGACCGCCGTAATTCGGCGATACTGATGCAGGATGCTGCCTATATGGTAATCGTGCCCAATGTTGTACCCGATGAGCCCCCGCTGAAGGAGAACCCCCTCTTCCTCTATTTTGAGGATAATTTCCGGAAGCCCCTGCCCTTTCAGCCGGATATTGTAGTAGATATCACCGGTTCCTTTGAAGGAAAAATTTATGGCATGGCAGCGCATGAAACCCAGTTCTTCGAATGGCAGCCCTGGATTGCCAAAAGTCTCGATCAGGTACCGGAATCTGAGCCGGACCGATTAAGCTGGCTTGCCGGGATGAGTAAAAGTCCGATGACCGGGGCAAAGTATGAAAGTCTGGTAAAGTGGTATGGCAGGGAACGGGCAGCAAATGTTAAGGTTACCGAGTCATTCGAAATATGCGAATACGGGAAACAGCCTGATGAGAACGAAATAAGGCGGCTCTTCCCCATGCTGGACGAGTGAAACTATATAATTTTACGGTACCTTTGTAATAATTAATTCCAATCGGATAATCGTACGGGATTATATCCGTTAAACTATCTATAATAACTCTTCCTTCCAGGAGAATGCCATTTGGCATTAACTTTGGTAGTTGCTTTATAATAAAATCAAATAAATAAATATTAACAAAATAACGACCAGGTGCTTTATTACAAATATCTTTTTTTATTGATTCCGGTGATTTTATTTTCCGGCTGTGGTATATCCCAGAGGGTAAGTGAACTGCAGTCAGAAGCAGGGGAAGCTTATGACAATGAGAAGTTTGAAGAGGCGTTATTTTACTATGAAGAGATCATAGATCTGAAGAACGACAGGGGACATGATGTGAGCGGCAACACTTATTACAATGCCGGAATGGCTGCATATGAAACCGGACATAACAGGAAAACAATCGAATATCTCCAGCTTGCGCACAGGAACAACCATACCACTGAAAGAAGTTATTATATACTTGCCACGACCTACAGGAAAATCGATAACCTTTCACTTGAAATAACCAATCTGGAAGCATATAATGATAATTATCCTGAAGGGGAAAGAATCGGAGAAGTCAGGAAAAGGTTATTCGAAACGTATCTTGAAAGCAACAACCATGATAATGCCCTGGAAATATGGCCGTTGATTGAAAATATGGCTAAAGAACATCCCGGCCTCCTTGAGGGATATTTTATGCTGAATAAACGGCTGGATCGTGAAGAAAAACTTGAAGATATTGCCCACAGGCTCCTGGCCATCGACAGGGATAACAAAACCGCCCTGGAGTATATTGCAGAAAAGACATTCTGGGAAGCTGAAAACCGTTACCAGCAGGAAATGAAAGCGTATGAACAGGAAAAAACCAGAAGACAATACAGGCAACTGCTCGATGCTCTTGATGAAATAAACGACAAGCTTAGAACTGCGCGTGATTATTTTGAACGGCTTTACGAAAATGAGCAGGATCCTCAGTATGCCACTTACCTCATGAACATATATATCCGGTTCGGAAATGATGAAAGGGCTGAATACTACCGCAGGAGAGCAAACTAAAATTCCTCAGAAATTTTCAAACATATTGCAGTTTGACCGTTTGATTCATTATTTTTACAGGATTGCAATTAAGCGCCGGCCGTATGGCACGTTCTACGACACCCGGGTTTTGTGCCTCTGATTATAAGACATATAAATAAGTCCGGAAGCCGAATTGCGCATAATAATAAACAAATGCTTGGTTTAGCATTTTAAACAGTGATAAATCAGATATGATAGCTGTATTAGGAATAAATCATAAAACAGCCAGTGTAGATATCAGGGAAAGCTTCTATATTTCCGGAAATATGGTCGGACCTCTTTCCGAAGAAATTCTGCAAAAAACAAATATCCTTGAAATACTCATATTTTCCACCTGCAACAGAACGGAAGTTTATTTCTATACTAAAAGTTCATGCCACAAGGAAGAGTCGGCCATAATTATTGACATCCTTCATGATTTTCTGGATTGCAATGAAGACTATTCGGGGTCCTTTTATTCGTACAAAAAATCGGCTGCAATCAAGCATCTTTTCAGGGTTACTTCCGGGGTTGACTCTATGCTCGTAGGAGAAGTACAGATTGTAAACCAGGTCAAGGAAGCCTATTTGCTGTGTACAAAACTGGCTCTTACCGATGCAGTCCTGATGCGCCTGTTTCAGAAATCATTTGAAACCAGCAAGCGGGTAAGGAGTGAAACCAACATTCAAAAAGGCGCCACCTCAATCAGCTATGTTGCAACAGACCTGTGCATAGATAAACTTGGTGATATAAAGGATAAGAAAGTATTGCTTATCGGTACCGGAGAAGCCGGTGAGAAAGCCCTGAACCATGTGAAAAAAAGAGGCGGCCGGAATTTCATTATTTCAAACCGCACCTTAAAATCGGCCGAATGCCTGGCCGGCAAAATCGGCGGGACTGTCATTCCATTCGAGGAGTGTTCAAAGTATTTTGCAGAAAGTGACATAATAATTACAGCGACCAATGCCGGGAAACATATAATATCCTATTCCGATGTTAAATCCTATGCCGGCACCCGTTCAGAGCCCCAGATGTTGATAGATCTTTCTGTTCCCCGGAATATTGATGAATCGGCAGGTGAAATAAAGAACATAAATCTAATGGGAGTGGATGATTTGCAGGTGGTTACCGACAAGACTACCCGCATGAGGACCGAAAGCCTGGCCCAAGCCGAAGAGATTATAGACGTTATGACCGCAGAATACCTTCAATGGTTCAATAACCGGAAATTAAGGAGTATTATTAAAACTATCACCACTAACCTGCAGCAGGTTCAGGAACAGGAACTTTCCAATTCCCGGAAGTGTTATTCCCCTGAAGAATTCTTACTTATCAAAGAGTATAGCGACAGGCTGAGTCAGAAGTATTCCAGGCTTTTGATAAAAAGTCTGAAGAAATTGTCCAATGGCCAACAGGATGTATCGGAACTGAAAAAAATCAAGGAGCTGTTTAAAATCCATGAGGATTAGATCGTGGACTTTTTTACTGAATTATCTGAATGAAGAGTATAAGAATTGGCACCAGAGGCAGCCAGCTTGCCCTTTACCAGGCAGGACTGGTTAAAAATGTTATAACAGCTGCCATGCCCGCTATGGCTGTTGAAATTGTTATTATCAAGACAAAAGGAGACAAAATTCTTGATGTGGCCCTTTCAAAAATTGGCGATAAGGGATTGTTCACCAAGGAGCTGGAACTGGCGCTTCTGCGAAACGAGATAGATATCGCCGTTCACAGCCTTAAGGATATACCCACCAGTTTGCCTGGCGGACTACTTCTTGGTGCCGTGACCGAACGGGAAGACCGGCGTGATGCCCTGGTCAGCAGGAACAAAAAACGGCTGGAAGAGCTGACCCCCGTTGATACGGTTGCCACTTCAAGCCTGAGAAGAAGAGCCAGCCTTCTTCGTTATAACAACAATCTGAAGATTATCGATATCAGGGGGAATATCAATGCCCGGATACAAAAAATGGAGTCTGGCCATTGTGACGCCATGATCATGGCACTGGCAGGCTTAAAAAGGATGGGACTGGAACACCATGTAACCGAAATCCTTTCGCCTGACAGGTTTATGCCTGCGGTGAGCCAGGGTGCACTCGGCCTGGAGACCAGGGCCGGCGACAGGCATATCAATTCTTTTCTTGAAAAGATCAATCACCGCCCAACCTGGACGTCAATTATTGCCGAAAGAGCTTTCATGCGCACTCTGGAAGGCGGATGCCTGGTGCCGGTCGGCTGCTTCACTGTTCTGGATAAAACAGATTTGTCCCTCTCCGGATTTGTATCCAGCACCGACGGGAAAGAATATATTGAAGACGAAATCGCAGGAAAAGCTTCAGACCCCGAAAAGCTGGGAACAGACCTTGCTGAAAAATTATTGAAAAGAGGAGGCGACAAAATCCTGGCCGGTATCAGAAACAGCTGAATTCTTTTATCCGTTCACCGTTCTATTTTAAATTCCGAATAATCCCCCCTGTCGTTCAGCCATTTCTCTCCTGCAAAGAAACCATAGCTCTGTTGTTACCCTGATTTTTGTTATCTTAGTGGCCTCATCAAATGGTATTTTACATCATACCAGTTGTATGTTATTCAAATCTAAAGCGAATATGATCGTGGGAAATTCAACCAAAAGTCCACAGGAGGTTTTGAGGGGAAGACTTTTTATTTCCACCCGTCCAAAAAGCCTGTCGGACGGCCTGAAAAAGTATTTTGGCAGTGCGGGAGCCGAACTGCTGGAAATGCCCATGATTGAAATAAAGCCGGCAGATATTTCCGAAACCGGGCGCAACACCCTTGAAAAGGCAGGAACATTCGACTGGATAATATTTACCAGCGGCAACGGGGTAAGATATTTTATGGAAGAGTACAGGAATATAGCCGGGTCCTATGAATTACCCCCGGGAGTTTCAATAGCTTCAATTGGAAGCAAAACAGCAAAGATCGCAGAAGAATATGGTATTGAACCCCGGTTCATAAGCCGGCGCTCAAATGCAGCCGGCTTTGCCGATGAATTATCTGCTCTTTTTTCAGGAAGCCATCCCAGGGTGCTGTGGCCTACGGGTAAACTCTCGCCCGGGATATTTACCGGTAAGTTGAGCCTGTTCAGTGATATAAACAGAATAAACCTTTATCACACCGTAATGCCTGAGACGATAATACAACCTGTGCTCCGTCATATTATTAACGACACGTACAACATAATCTTTTTTTTCAGTCCCTCGGCAGTAAAAAATTTCCTTTCGGCAACAAGGGGAACGGGGGTCGACAATGAGTCTCTAAGGGTCGCCTGTATTGGGACCGTGACACGAAAAGCGTGTCTCGATTCGAATATCATCCCTTTGTTCACGGCCGGCAAACCCGATTCAG
>PWPZ01000121.1 GCA_003556985.1 Bacteroidota bacterium | reverse complement strand
TTGACCATTTTAATGTCGTTGTTCTCAACATAATGGATCAAATCGATCTTGGTAAAATCTTTGGCGGGTTTCTGAAGAAACCGCACCAGGGGGTTGGGGTTCAGATTATAAATACTTTTCTGCATTCTATTGTGCTTTTTAAAAAGGGTTATTATTGTTTTGATAAAAAATTGCGGCCAAATTACAAAAAATAATCAATCAGGAATTGCAATTCACACGATTTCGACTTATGCCGGCTTTTCTTATATGAAAAGTTTGATGGAAATGGTTCTGCCTGCCATTTAGAAATAAATCCTTATTTTTGACACTGTATTATGTTTTAATGTCATCCATGCGAATTTCCCTGCTATTTCCCGGTTTTATAGTTTTTCTGTTTTTTTACAGTTGTACTTATCTTCGCGAAACCCCATCATACCGTGAGGCTGAGTTGCAGGAGCGGCGAGCTGCCCGAGCCCGAGCTGCTGCACCGGAAACCGCAAACTTTTATGCCGAATATTCCCGCATACTGGGTTATTCCCTCAACGGGAATGAAAATCCCGATCTGCTGCGCGAAGTGGCCGGCTGGCTTGGTACGCCTTATCGTTACGGCGGCACAACAAAAGCTGGTGCCGATTGCTCTGGCTTCGCCAAGACAGTTTACCTAAAGGTGTACGATATCAATCTGGAAAGGGTAACGGTAAATATGGCCCAGAACTCACGCAGAATTAGTAAACGTAATCTCCGCGAAGGTGATCTGGTGTTTTTCCGCATCAACGGTCGACGAATATCGCATGTCGGTATTTACCTGAGCAACAATAAGTTTATTCATGCATCAACATCAAGAGGTGTCATCGTCAACGATCTGGATGAAAACTATTACAGTCGCAACTTTGCCTTCGGAGGAAGAGTACAACGCTAGCAATCACTTTTACCTTCTCAATCCTTAACCTCAATCTCAGCCCTTAGCGGAGCCTAAAACAAGTGCCGGAAGGGCACCAGTATCCATTCAAAGAATTTCTGCAGACGCGGTCGCTTATGCCAGTTATTATAATCAAAAAGTTCAGATTCTTTAAGGCTCTGGTTGAAATGATACACAAGTTGACGATTCAGACTTTTGTGCTCGCCAAAAAGGCAGATCTCATGCTGGTAGCGGAAACTACGGTAGTCGAAATTGGCAGAACCGATCATAAAATATTTTCTGTCGGCCAGAAATATCTTGGAATGCAGGTTTTGTGGTAAGAAAAAATAGATGTTTACTTTTTCTTTGGAAAGTTCTCCCAGATATTTTCCCGATAGAATATCAAGTACATGGATATCGGATTTTTTAGGCATGATAATATTTACCTTTACACCGCGCCTTGTGGCTTCAATAAGCGCTTTGCGCAGGTTACTCCCGGGCAGGAAATAGGGTGTTTCAATGAAGATATCTTTTTCGGCCTTTTGAATCAGCTCCAGATATTTTTTTTGAACCGGTTGGTTTTTTATGCTGGGAACATCCCTCAGGATCTGGAAACCATCAAAATCTATCTTTTTTGTATAGGCAATTTTATCGTACAGAAATTTGTTGTAGATCTTTATGTTTTCCAGGAAAACTTTTTTGAAAGACTTGGCAATACCGCCCTGGATGCGAAACATCGATTCACGCCAGTTGAGTGCATAACCGCTAATATTTGCCGAACCGATGTAGGTAATGTCGTCATCGATGATCAATATCTTACGGTGGTCGCGTCGGTGGTTTTTGGTAAAGGCATCCCAGTTTATACGAATCTTCTTGAAAAACTTCACATCGCCTCCATGATCAATCAGGTCCTTGAAAAATGCAAGGTTGGATGAAGCCCCCCAGGAGTCGATAAGTAGTTTGATCTTTACCCCCTCCCTGCATTTTTTAATGAGATTGTCGCGAAAACGTATGCCCATGGGGTCGTTTCGGAAACGATAAATTTCAAGATAAATATATTTTCCGGCCTTCTGAATATCGCTGAGCATGGCCGGATAAAACATCAGGGGATCGGAAAACATTTTAATTTTTAACTCTTGCTCCATCTGCAAAACAGGTTAAAAACAGTTGGCTCAAACATAGCTTATTTTCTGCAAATTAACAATGTCATATTCGAAATTATGCATATTTGACTAAAATAATTTTTTTTGATTGTTCCCAAAAAGATTATTTTTACATTCCAAAAAAAGATATGCTGATCATCGGAATTGCCGGGGGCTCCGGTTCAGGAAAATCGACGGTGGTAAAAAAGATCGTAAACCGCCTGCCAAAAAAGAGTGTTTCTGTTATATATCAGGATGCTTACTACAAAGACAATGGCCACCTCACGGCCGAAGAAAGGGCAAAAATTAATTTTGACCATCCCAGTGCCATTGAGTTCAACCTGCTGGTAAAACATCTGGATATGCTGCGCGAGGGAATAAACATTCCCATGCCCATCTATTCATACGTGACCTGTGCCAGGGCCAAAGAAACCATTCCGGTAGAACCCAAGGAAGTTGTCATTGTGGAGGGTATTCTCATCATGTCGAACCCCCGCATGCGCGACCGAATGGACATCAAGATCTTTGTGGATGCCGACCCCGACGACCGCCTGATGCGTATCATAAAACGCGACATCGAAGAGCGCGGTCGCTCATTTAATGAAGTGCTTGAACACTACGAAAAATATGTAAAGCCTATGCACCTGCAGTTTATTGAACCCAGCAAACGATATGCGGAAATGATCCTGCCACAAGGGGGCGAAAACCACGTTGCAATAGATATGATCGTTTCGCGTATCCGTATTGCGCAGGAAGTCAAACAAATGGAGAAGTAAAGTGTTATTGGTTTAGATGTTGAGAAGTTTAGGAGTGGAGAATTATGACGTTTGAATTTAACCAGTAAAGGCTTTTGTGTTTTATGGCGCATATTTATGCTTTTGAGAAATTAGATGCCTGGAAAGAAAGCAGGATTCTGGCAGAAGAAATTTATAAAATAACCTTAAACTTTCCGGTTGAAGAAAAATTTGGAATGGTTTCACAAATGCGACGTTCCGTAATCTCCGTTTGTTCTAATCTGGCGGAAGGATCATCAAGAACATCTCCAAAAGATCAGGCACATTTTTACCAATTGGCCTACAGCAGTTTGATGGAATTACTGAATCAATTGATAATTGCAGGCGATCTTAATTATATATCTAAAGAATTAGTATCAACAACAAGATCAAAAATCGAATTAATTACAAAGCTCATTGCTTCACTGAGAAAATCCCGACTAAACCCCTAAACCTCTAAACCCAAAATATGATTCCACTATACAATTTCCATTCCCACTCGCATCATTGCGACGGCAAAGAATCCATGGAAGAATATGTAAAGGCTGCCATTGAAAAGAAATTCAAAGCTTTTGGGTTTTCGGCACACTCTCCCCTGCCCTTTCCCAACGAATGGAGCCTTACACCGGAAGCTTTTAAAAACTATGTACAGGAAGCCCGTCAACTTATTGAGAAATATGGTAATGAAATTGATCTTTATCTGGGTCTTGAGATTGATTACATTCCGGGCCATTCAGAAGATTTTGCCGGCTTTATGAAAAACACTCCGCTGGATTACTGCATTGGATCGATACACCTGGTGCGGCATACTGAAAGCGGCAAGATATGGTTTATCGATGGGCCAATAGAAGGATATATTAACGGTGTGAATGAAATTTTTGAAGGCGATTACCGTGCGGCCGTTACCGCTTTTTACCGCCAAACCATCGATATGGTAAATACCCAAAAACCTGATGTCGTTGGTCATATCGACAAAGTAAAAATGCATAACAAACAACGCTGGTTCTCCACCTCGGAAAAGTGGTACCAGGATCTGATTGATGAAACCCTCGAAACAGTGGCAGAAAGCGGCTCTATTGTCGAACTCAACACCCGCGGCGTCTACAGCAATAAAACGGATGAGTACTTCCCTTCAACCGATATTGTGAAAAAATGCTTCGACCTCAAAATCCCCATGATGGTAAATACCGATGCCCACCATCCATCTCAGCTCGATATGCACTTCAACGAAGGCCACAAACTGCTCAAAGAAATAGGGTTTAAGAGGGTGAAGACGCCGTTCTTTGAGGAAACTTTATAGGTTGATGATGTTTTAGGTTGATGGAATTATTCTTTTCTATTTTAGTTTAATTCTCTTTTCGTTATGGCATATTCATTTAGTTTTAAAAAGTCAGATGCCTGGAATGAAAGCAGGCTGCTTACAACAAAAATCTATGAAATAACAATTGATTTTCCTGATTATGAAAAATTTGGGTTGGTATCTCAGTTAAGACGATCCGTGATTTCTGTAAGCTCAAATCTAGCCGAAGGATCCTCAAGAGCTACTATTAAAGAACAGGCATATTTTTATTAACTCGCTTTTGGAAGCCTTATGGAACTGCTAAGTCATCCTATTATATCAACTGATCTGGGATTCATGACCGAAAATAATTCGACTGTAATCAGAATAGATGTAGAAAAAACAGCCAGACTAATCGGAGCTTTAAGGAAATCCCGCATCAATCAAAAACCCTGAACCTATCAACCTATCAACCATAAACTAATAAACCCATCAACCACAAACCTATCAACCTGTTTTTTTTTTACCTTTGCCTCCTAACCGAATACCTCAATGAGCGACGCTATTAAACACGAATGCGGGATAGTGCTTCTGCGGTTGCTGAAGCCTCTCGAATACTACCTTGCAAAATACGGTACGGCCCTTTACGGCCCGGATAAAATGTACCTCCTGATGGAAAAACAACACAACCGCGGGCAGGACGGGGCCGGCATTGGCTGTATAAAATTCGATATGGAACCGGGAACGCGTTACATGCATAGGATAAGAAGCTCAAAAAGCAATCCTATACAGGATATTTTTGATCAGTTCAACGAAAAAATAAAAGAAGCCCATGATCAAAACACGGAAAGGTTAAACGATATCAACTGGTTGAAAAATAACATTGGCCTGTCGGGTGAGCTTTTTATAGGTCATCTGCGTTATGCCACCTATGGTCGTAATGCCATAGAATATAATCACCCCGTTTTGCGTGAAAACAACTGGATGTCGAAAAACCTGATGATTGGCGGTAATTTTAATCTTACCAATGTGGATGAGCTGTTTGAAAGCCTGGTAAATATTGGCCAACATCCGAAAAAAACTTCCGATACCATTACCATACTCGAAAAGCTGGGCCATTTCCTGGATGACGAGAACGAAGACCTTTACCGCAAATTCAAAAAAGAAGGATACAGCAAAAAGGAAATCTCTCCGCTGATAGCACAACATATTGACATACAAAGTATTCTTACAAACGCTTGTAAATACTGGGATGGTGGTTATGTGGTTGCTGGTCTGCTGGGTCATGGTGATGCCTTTATCTTGCGCGATCCTGCCGGAATCAGACCCGCTTACTATTACCGCGACGATGAGGTGCTCGTTGTAACATCTGAAAGGCCTGTAATTCAAACTGCGTTTAATGTGCCACGCGAAACCATCCGGGAGGTTAAACCCGGGCATGCTCTTATCATCAAAAAAGACGGGCATTTCAGTGAAGTGGAGTGCAAAAAGCCTACAGCCAGAAAAGCATGTAGCTTCGAAAGGATTTATTTTTCGCGCGGCACTGATGCTGATATCTATAAAGAAAGAAAAAAACTTGGGAAACAACTGGTGCCGGCCATATTGAAAAGCATCAACTACGACCTTGACAATACCATCTTTTCTTATATCCCAAATACGGCTATTTCGTCTTATAACGGCCTGGTGGAAGGGCTTAACGAATTCTGTGACCAGGTGAAAAAAGACCGTTTTATGCAACTGAATGGAAAACCGGAACCTGAAGAAATTGAAAAAATTCTTAGCCTTCACCCGCGCATCGACCAAATAGCCGTTAAAGATGCCAAACTTCGTACATTCATAAGCGAAGATAACAAGCGTGACGACCTGGTAACTCACGTTTACGATGTTACATACGGGGTGGTGAAAGAATACAAAGATAGCCTGGTAGTTATTGATGATTCTATTGTACGAGGAACCACCCTAAAACAAAGTATCATTCGCATACTCGATCGATTGGGACCCAAAAAAATCATTATTGTTTCTTCTGCACCGCAAATACGCTATCCCGACTGCTATGGTATTGATATGGCCAAATTATCAGAGTTCATTGCTTTCAGGGCAACTATAGAGTTGCTAAGGGAAACCCGTCAGGAAAACATCATCAATGACGTGTACCGAAAATGCAAAGAATCGGAAAACCTGCCACTGAAAGAAGTAATCAACCATGTACGAGAGATTTACAAACCCTTCCGGCCCGAAGAGATCTCAGCTAAAATAGCAGAAATGTTACATCCTTCCGAAGTGAATGCTGATGTTGAGATAATTTATCAAACCATTGAAGACCTGCATATTGCCTGTCCGGGACACCGCGGCGACTGGTATTTTACGGGCGAATACCCTACACCCGGCGGAAACAAAGTTGCTAACCGCTCGTTTACAAACTATATTGAAGGGCGCAACGAAAGGGCTTATTAAATTTAATGTTTTGGAGAAAAGGGGGAAAGGCATAATGCATCTTTCCCTGTTTCTTTTTTTAAAAATACTATTTCCCATGAGTGCTTACATTCAGAAACTCATCCTGCAGGGAGAACATCAGAAACAGGACTTCAAGTTCCAGGTTAACGATTCAAGAAAGATTGCACGGACCCTCTCGGCATTTGCCAATACCGATGGCGGAAAATTGCTTATCGGCGTGAAAGACAATGGGGTTGTGGCCGGAGTGCGTTCCGATGAAGAATTCTACATGATAGAAGGAGCAGCCCAGATGTATTGCAAACCCGAAGTGGATTTTGCCTACCGCACCTGGAACGTTGACGGAAAAACGGTTCTGGAGATTGACATACCAGCCATGGACCACAAACCCTGTTTTGCGGAAAATGAGCTGGGCAAATGGCTCGCCTACATTAGGGTGGCCGATCAGAATATACTTGCCAATACTGTTCAACTTAAATACTGGAAGCGCCAAAATCGCGAAGCAGGCACTTTTATAAAGTATAGCGAAAAAGAAAAAATTTTGCTTGAATTTCTTAATGAGCATCCATTTATAACCATCGGTAAATTCTGTAAGTTGGCCGGAATTCCTAAATACCTGGCCGAAAATATAATTGTAAACCTTCTGGTTACCGATATCATTGAAATGGGACAAAATGAAAAAAATACATGGTTTCGGTTGAAAGATCCCGGTGAAAGTTCAGGTTGGGACGGGGAATAAAAAAAGCCGGTCCCTTACAGAACCGGCACTGGTGGAGAATATCGGATTCGAACCGATGACCTCTTGGCTGCCAGCCAAGCGCTCTAGCCAACTGAGCTAATTCCCCGTTTTTGTGGTTTG
>PWPZ01000154.1 GCA_003556985.1 Bacteroidota bacterium | reverse complement strand
TCCACCGATTTCCCAGCCTTCGGCGGGCCTGTAATTAAGTCCGGCCGAACCCGCATAAACGAAAGTATTTCTGGTAATGCTCATATCTACAAAGTCATTGGGAAGGGCTGTAGCCCGGAGAAAATCAAGCCTGGCACCAAACTGTAACCGCAAAACCCTTGAAATGGGAATTTCCTGGAAAGTAAACATCCCGAGATTTATCCGGTCTTCATTGGGAGTAAAAGCATCATTCCCCGTAATATCAAGTCTTCGCCCGTATATATTGAACCCCAATGCGCCCCGGTCAAAAATACCGACCGGCTGGTGCTGCAAAGTAAGGGTTGAGCTTACATTCATCTTATTAAATTCTACTTCAAGATGCTCTTCAATAAAACCATCTTCAAATTCCATTTCTACCTCCTGCTGAATGAAATGTGATGCATGCATTCGTAACTGGGCCTTATCGAAAAAATCATTTACCCTGAAATGCAGTCTCCCCTGCATCATCTGTTGCCGTATCCTGACTTCCGCGTTTACATCAGGATCATCAAGCTCCTCGGGAATACCATAGTGTTGTTTTCCAAGGGAAAGGTTAAACCCTCCGTTCAGATTGTCATTCTTAAAGCCCATCCCTATCGATCCGTCATAACTCTCCATGTATGTACTGGGAATAATTCCTCCCGGTGTATTTACATCACCTGCCTTCCGATAGCTGAAACGACCGGTTGAAGCCCAATTTTCACTGCCCCATGCAAACCGGCCAAAACCTGCTCCCATATCATTGTTGGATGCGCCCTGCAGCGACACAACACCTGAAGGACCCTGATCCCAGTCCTCCGGAATATCAGTGGTCATCAGATTTATAACACCCCCTATGGCACTGGGGCCATAAAGCAGGCTGGCAGGCCCTCTTACCACTTCCACCCGGTTTGAGGAAAGAGGGTCGAGAGATATGGCATGACCGGCGGAAGTTTCTGAAATATCACCCATGCGCTCTCCATTTTGAAGGATAAGTATCCTGTCTCCATCAAGTCCCCTGATAACAGGTCTGCTGGGGGTAGGCCCCATTGATCTCATAGCTATCCCCGGCTCTCCGTCGAGCATCTCCCCCAGGGAGACATCGGCGCGGCGCTGAAGCTCCTCACCGGTATAAACATTATCGGGTTGATACCTGAAACCTCTTGCGGTAGGTGACGAGGTAATCACGACCTCATGAAGGTCAAGGCCCTGATATTCGATTTTTATATCCAGCTCCAGGGTTTGATCTGCTTTTATTTCAAAATCAATTCTTTCGGTAACATAACCCATTCCTGATATTACAAGGATATGTTGTCCTTCCGGCACATTGATGAGTTTGAAATAACCGTTCACATCTGATATTGTACCAATCTTCAATTCCTCTAACATAACATTGATAAAGGGTACTTTTTCACCATCCTCCTCTCCGGTAACATAACCGGAAACCCGGGCATTGTTTTCCGTTATTTCCGGATTGCCGGTGGCAGTTGACCTGTTGACGGACATCGAAAAATCAGCGAAAGCGTTGAAAGTGATAATTGTGAGTAAAAGTGAGAAAAACGAAAACATTTTCATTTTGGTCCATTTATATTTTAAGCCGGCGGGCGGAAAAATCGTTGGCAGGATTCATTATTCTCTTTCCCTGCCGGTCAGATAGTTGATAACTGGTTTTAGGAAAATTGTTTTCCGGAGCCTTAAGCTTGCGGAAAACAGGGGGACAGTCGATACTGTTGCCGGCGGCGGACTTACACAGTATTATTAATAAATGGCTGGAGGGGCTCTCAGAAGTTTAGATAAAACAGCATGCACGGGAAAAAAGGTTCCCGGCTGAAGTACTTTAAGATCATTCTCAAGTATACGGAAAACAGCAAGCAAAAGTCCGCCGAACATCAGAATTGCCGGAGAATCGGAGATGACCATAAACAGGATAAACTCCTGTTTGGTATGATGGTGCCCGGGCCCTGATTTTTCCGAATCTGATTGAAAGGGATGAGCATGCTCTATCAACTGGCCGTCGGGAAGAATATGCTGGTGCCGGAATGCTGAATTATTGAACAGCATGAGGCAAAGCGGGAAAACCATTATCAGGAGCAATACTCTCTTCATCGGCATATGTTACTGTATCAAAACAGTGTTATAACATTAACAGCGACAAATATAAAATAAGAATTTCAGCCTGACAATACCTGAATATGGGTAATTTTTATAAATTATAAACAAAAGCGGAAAACCAGGGAGATATCAGAAAAACATGCGGTACGACAAGGTAAAATTTCTTCCCGGCATTAGCACATTCCGGTCCTCTATTCTTGACAGGTGATCCCTGTAACTCTCATCCAGAAGGTTATCTATGCGCAGCAGGATAACCTGCCTGACCGGCGAGTCAAGACGGTATCCTGCAGATAGCCCGAGCAGGTTATACCCATCGGTAACTTCCTCCTCAGGCGCTATCCTGGTCTGGCTGGAAGCCCTATGAAACCTCCCTCCTATCCATGCCCGTCCGAAATCATACTCTGCATCGGCCATAAACCTCAGGGGAGGGATATGAGGCAGATAGAAGCTGCCATTGTGTATCCTGCGGCCATCAACATAATCGGCTCCAAGTGTGAGCTCAAGATTTTCATGGAGACGCAGAAGGGCCGACAGTTCAGCTCCCATCAGCCTTGCTTCGTCGCTGGTGTATCTGAAAACCGGATAGCCGGAACCCGGATCAATATCACCGGTTGGCTCAAAAATTATATAGTTCCTGAAATAATTAATGAATCCGGCAACTTCAAAATCGATGAAACCATTATTCCACCTCATGAAAACATCTGCCCCCTGTCCAATCTCATCCCTGAGATCCAGGTTGCCGATTTCGTAAACACCCAGACCCAGATGGGCGCCATCGGCAAACAATTCTTCAACCGACGGGTTGCGGTGAGACCGCGCAAACTGTCCGCCGACCTCCAGTCCATCGACCGGCCGGTGATTAAATCCTATTGAACCGGTATAATTAATGGCGTTCCTGGTACTGCTTGCCTGGGGAAACAGTTCGTTCGGCAGGGCTCCCGTATGCTGAAAATCAAGCCTTAGTCCGGCCTGAAGCCTCATTGTCCGCGAAAGCGGAATTTCCTGGAAAGTAAAAACACCAAGGTTTATTCTCCTTTCTCCCGGTGTGTAGGCTTCATCACCGCCTACATCAAGGTTATGAGCGTGCAGATTCAGTCCGACGGCACCCCGGTCAAAGAATTCAAAGGGTTTGTGCTGCACGGTATATGTTGAACTGAGGGCATATTTACTATACTCAATTTCCACATCCTCATCACGCACCCCGTCTTCAATCTCATATTCTATTTCCTGCTGATACATGCGGGTGGCATTGAATCTGAACTGGCCCCTGTCAAAGAAACCGTTTCGTTGAAAATTTATTCTTCCCTGCAGTGCCTGGCGCTGTATCAGTAACTCCACTCCCTCATCGGCAGTGGTTACATTCTCAGGGATCTCGTATGCCATGTCGGTCAGCGAAAAGCTTACGCCTCCGGTCGATCTTCCCGATACAAATCCCGCTCCTGCGGAAGCATCCAGGTTGTTCATAGAAGTCCCCATTACCAATCCGGCAGGTGTGGTTATATCGCCTGCCTGACGATAGGCAATTCTTCCTGTAAATGCCAGGTTATCATTTCCCCAGGTATACCGGCCAAAGCCCGCTCCCATGCTGTTCATCGAGGCTCCCTGCAATGATACAACGCCCGCCGGACCGGGATCCCAACGGTCGGGAATATCGGTAGTCATCAGGTTTATCACCCCTCCAAGGGCGCTTGAGCCGTACAGGAGGCTGGCCGGACCCCTCACAACCTCAAGCCGGTTTGCCACCATAGGATCAAGGGAGATAGTATGATCGGCCGAGGTTTCGGAAATATCACCCATGCGTTCGCCGTTTTCGAGCACAAGTATCCTGTCACCGTCCATTCCTCTTATCACGGGGCGGGCGGGTGCAGAACCCATAGATCTCATTGCGACCCCTGGCTCACGGTTCAGCATTTCCCCGAAGGAAGCTTCGCTTCTTCTCTGCAGGTCTTCCCCCATGTATGTCATATCGGGCTGATACCTGAAGCCGCTTGCAGTCGGGGAAGCGGTGATAACCACCTCATCCAGATCCACCCCTGTATAATCTATTTCAACATCTATTTCAATGCTCTGGTTGGCCGATATTTCAAAATCAACCGATTCGGTTTCGTACCCCATGCCCTTAACAACGAGTGTATGCCGGCCCTCGGGGAGATTCGTCAGCATGTAATGACCTGAAGCATCGGTTATGGTACCTATCCGCGTACCCTGAATTACTACATTTATAAAAGGAATATGGGCGCCGTCCTCAGCACTTACAACATGACCGAAAACATTGGCATCGGTCTCCCTCTGCCCTTTAAGGGCGGTTAAGGAAAATAATCCGAAAATTACCGTAATTAAAATAATCCGTTTGCTCATAATATGTTTTGTTTTATAAAAATTCTTTTGTTCCGCTTTTGATTCATCTTTTCCCTCACATTTAAGGCTGATTAAGGCAGCAACATATGTGTTAAGGTTTCGCAATAACTACCTGAATGGATCTGCCGGTTACATAACCAGCCTTATAGCATCGGTTTCAATATCCGATCCTGTGGTTCCGGGAAGCATCTTTCGGATCAAAAGGAAGGAGGAGCTCTGAGGAATGGTAATTCGGTATAGCGGTTACTTATTACGTAAGCCGGCTTAAACAGAACTGCAGGGGCTTTTTTCCTTTCAAAAACAGTCAGTCCGGCATAAACAATTATTAAAATAAGTGCAGCATGATAAACAGTATCGAGTATAAGATATTCGAGATCGCTGTGCTGATGTTCTTCCCAGGGAGTTTCGGAAGAAGGAAATGTGGCATATGGATGGGCATGCTCTATTACCACACCGTTGGGAAGCTTGTGAAAGTGCCAGTTGGCGGCATTGTTAAAAAACAATGCAAGTGTAAACAGGATAAGGATAAATGACAATAATTTCCGCATTTTATTAATATTGACCCTATGCTATTAACACAACATTGTTCTATATGTTCAACCTGTCCCTATCCCGAAACTTCCAGCATTCTCTTAATTGGGATTACTGCCCTTTCCCTGATTGAAGGATCGACATCAATCTCGAATATTTCCTCATTAAGGCTGTGGTAGATTTTTTTAACAGTGTGCATCTTCATGAAAAAGCAGTCGCTGCAACCACAGGTGGAATCGATTGGCGGAGCAGGCAGAAAAAGTTTTCCGGGATTATGCTTTTTCATCTGATGGAGAATTCCCGATTCGGTGGCAACTATGTATTCCTTTGAAGGATCACTATCGGTGAACTTTAACAACGCCGAAGTTGAACCAATAAAATCGGAAGCAATAAGTATCGGTTTCTGACATTCGGGATGAGCTATCAGTTTTGCATCCGGATATTCCTCCCTCAATTTAAGTATCCTTTCCAGTGAGAACTCCTCATGTACGTGGCAGGCCCCGTCCCACACCACCATATTTCTGCCCGTCAGCCTGTTCAGATAATCACCAAGGTTCCGGTCGGGCGCAAATATTATCTTCTGTTCCCGGGGAATACTTTCAATAACCTGCACCGCATTAGTAGATGTACAACATATATCGGTCATTGCCTTTATTTCGGCGGTTGTATTGACATAGGAAACTACTATATGGTCGGGATATTTCTCCCTGAATTTCCTGAATTCTTCCGGGGGACAGGAATCAGCCAGAGAGCATCCGGCATTCCTGTCGGGTATCAGCACCTTTTTTTCGGGAGAGAGTATCTTTGCCGTTTCGGCCATAAAATTGACTCCTGCAAAAACAATAATGTCGGCATCGGTATCGGCCGATTTTCTTGACAGGTCAAGGCTATCACCTACAAAATCGGCAATATCCTGTATTTCCGGGACCTGGTAATAATGGGCAAGTATGACTGCGTTTTTTTCTTTTCTTAAACGGTTAATTTCGGTTATTATATCCATTGTTTTTAAATTCTTGTGCTTTGCAAAATTAATAAATATACAGATATATGTATTAAATGCGAACTGCCTTCTTCTATGCCATTTGGTATATGTTACAAACCTGTTTTACAAGATTCAAACATCATTCAGGTGCGAAAACCAATAAAAGTATTTATTTTTATTTCCCTTTGATAAATTGCTAATGTTAGCAACATAACGTATTTTTCCGGCTTTTAATATAAAATTACCTCCAAAGGTAAAAATGGACAGGTTAAAGGATTAATGTAATGCCTTCACAATTGATATGCTATGGATGTATTAGACAGGATAAAAAACAACCGAATTGTGTTGCTTGACGGCGCAATGGGAACCGAGCTTGAAAAACGGGGATCGGAAATGGGTGGCAGGACAAACCTGGTAAATCCCGGCCACGTACTGTCGGTCCATCAGGATTACACCGGGGCCGGAGCCGATATTCTTATCACCAATACCCTCACCATGAATCGCATAAATATTGAGTTTCACGGGCAGGATATCGACATTGAAGAAGTCAATAAAGCAGGGGCAGATTTAGCAAGACGGGCTGCAACAAAGAATCAACTGGTGCTTGGTGATTTAAGCTCCACCGGCCAGTTCCTTGAGCCCTACGGTGAATATACCGAAGAGCAGTTTTACAACAATTTCATGGAACAGGCTGAAATCCTCAAACGGGGAGGTGTTGACGGTTTTATAATAGAGACAGTCAGCGACCTGCGGGAAGCGGCCTGCGCACTTAGGGCCTGCCGGGATATATCAGACGGGCCCGTGTTGTTATGCCTGTCATTTTCTTCGGCCGAAAAAGGCGGCTATACCATAATGGGTAACACGGCAGAGGAAACAGCCAGGGTTGCAGAAGAGTACGGGGCTACAGCCGTGGGTGCCAACTGTGGTGAACTGGAACCGGAAAAGATGGCAGAACTGGCAGGCCTCTTCAGCAAATCAACCTCGCTTCCTGTCATAATTCAGCCCAATGCCGGGAAGCCGGTCCTTGGTAATGACGGTAAAACCACTTTTTCCATGGGGCCGGAGGAATTTGCCGAAGCACTGTTGAGATGCATTGATAACGGTGCAACCCTTATTGGGGGGTGCTGCGGCACAACTCCGGATCATATCCGTGCCATTGCAAAAAGAATCCGGTAATAAAACCTTTATAGAGGTGCCTCAATCATTGAGAAGATGCCCCATTCGTTCAGAATGCTTCACTAACTCAGAATGTTTCACTCATTTTAGAAGATGCCTCATTCATTCAGAATGCTTCACCCATTGAGAATGCCTCACTCCTTGAGAAGGCAGTTCAAATACCAAAAAACGTTTCGTGTGGTTGTCGGCTCTGCCGTAAATCCAGTAATGGTTATTCATATTTCAGGGTTTCCACCGGATTAACGTTGCTTGCTTTCCAGGTCTG
>PWPZ01000263.1 GCA_003556985.1 Bacteroidota bacterium | reverse complement strand
ATTCTGTCCAGCCTGGCTTTCTCCACATTTAAAATCTTTCCCTTAAGGGGAAGAATTGCTTGAAAATTCCTGTCCCTTCCCTGTTTCGCAGATCCGCCCGCGGAGTCTCCCTCTACCAGAAACAGTTCGCAGAGCGCGGCGTCCTTCTCAATGCAATCTGCCAGCTTTCCGGGCAGACCCGATCCTGAAAGCACATTTTTCCTTTGCACCAGTTCTCTTGCCTTCCTTGCAGCATGCCGGGCAGTGGCAGCAAGCACAACTTTCTGGACAATACTTTTTGCATCTTTAGGATTTTCTTCCAGGTAGTGCGACAGCACTGAACTCACGGATTGATCAACTGCACCCATCACCTCTGAATTCCCGAGCTTGGTTTTTGTCTGTCCTTCAAACTGTGGTTCCTGCACCTTTATTGATATGATTGCGGTCAGTCCCTCCCTGAAATCATCACCGCTGATATCAAATTTACACTTGCTCAGCATCCCTGATTTTTCAGCGTAATTCTTGAGAGTACGTGTCAGTCCGCGCCTGAAACCGGAAAGATGAGTGCCCCCCTCGATTGTATTTATATTGTTAACATAAGAATGGATATTCTCTGAGAATGAAGTGTTGTAATGAAGAGCTATTTCAACAGGAGTATTATTCTTCTCGGTTTCGATATAGATCACATCATCTATTATGCTATCCCGGGTAACATCAAGGAGTTTTACAAATTCCTTGAGTCCTTCTTCCGAATAAAAGGATTCATGACGATATTTAACGTTATTGTCATCATCAGTATCGGTAACGGCATCGCCGTTCGGCTCTTCCTCATCTCTTTTATCGGTTATACTAAGCCTTATTCCCTTGTTAAGAAAGGAAAGCTCGCGAAGGCGGCTCGAAAGTATGTCATAATGAAATTCAGTTGTGGAAAAAATGGTTTTATCGGGGTAAAAGGTTACAACGGTTCCTCTTTTATCAGTTGTACCTGTTTCCTTAACATCAGCAAGAGGCTTGCCCGTTGTATATTCCTGGAAATAAACTTTCCCTTCCTTATGAACTTCTACAGTCAGCTTTGAAGAAAGCGCATTGACACAGGAAACACCAACACCATGCAGTCCCCCGGAAACCTTGTACGATTCCTTGTCAAATTTCCCGCCTGCATGCAATACCGTCATAACAACTTCCAGGGCCGATTTCTTTTCCTTTTCATGATAATCAACCGGTATGCCCCTTCCGTCATCGGTAACGGTAATTGAACCGTCTTCATTTATTATCAGGTCGATGTTGTTACAGTAACCCACCATTGCCTCGTCGATGGAATTATCTATAACCTCATATACCAGATGGTGTAATCCCTTCACACCAACATCGCCAATGTACATCGCCGGACGTTTACGCACAGCTTCAAGTCCTTCAAGCACCTGAATACTATCGGCAAGATATTCTCTTTTCTTAATTTCTTCAGAATCCATTTATGTATGTGAGTTAATTTATGTTGTTATTTTAAAAGCAGTTACATACTTTTAAAAATTTAACAAATATAACAAAATTAGGCGTAAGGAACTATGAAACAAGTTCCGGAATACCACTTTTTTCAACAAATAATAAACATGTCAGGGACTGTGGAAAAACTATTTACGTAAACCTTTTTTACAAAGAGTATGTAAAGCCTGCCATCAGGGAAAATCCCTGAACAGGATAGTTATTCCACTTGTAATAATTGGTATTGGTAAGATTGTTCAGGCGAAGAAAGCCGGAAAGAATACTGTTATACCGGTATTCAAGTCCAAGATTTATATCTGCTATCCCCTTCAGCTCGACAGGCTCTTCTGCACCATCAAGTGGCCTGGTATAACGGTTGCCTATATAGAAAACGTCGGCATTGAGCAATATCTTATCACCCACGTTGTATCTGCCTGAAAAACTTATATCCAGATCCGGCCTGTGCCAGGGCTGATCCAGCACCTTCAAACCGTAGCTATAGTAGTTGGCGCGGGTAAACAGACTGAACCGCTCGGAAAAACGGGCACCGATTTCGCCTGTATAATTCAGCAGTTCCACGTCGTCGTAAACAACATCAAACTGGTTCCCGATCATTTCAGATGCATCATTGACGAAAAAATGCATATCCTGGTAAACGGCATATGAGACCTTGAAATTGAAAGAAACGTCGCGGGTAAAATTGCCCTTCACCCCTGTATAAAGATCCATCGTGCGGTCGGTATTCCTGACCCTCAGGCCCGGGGTAATAAATGGATTCCCGAAAGCCACTTTCCTGTAATTATTAATCTGTAGTCCGCCGTCTATTCCGACATATGGAACAACATAATTTTGTATTATGCTGAACTGGAGACTCGCCCGGGGGTGAAAATAGAGGTCTGACTCCTCGCCCTGCTGATCGTAATAACTATGGAAACCGGCGAATACCTCCCATTCATCATCGGCTTTGTTAAACCATGGGCTCACTTTATAAACTGTGTTGGCATTACCAGGCACAATAGTATTATCATAATAATCTACTCCCATATCGACGCCTATGACCTGGCTTCTCAGAAATTTGTCAAATCCCGCCCTGAAATTCAGTCCGTGCTCGGAAACATCCAGCCTGTCCTGGAAGTAATTATAATTAAGTGAAAGATCATAATTCAGGCGGACTGAATCGGTATGGGTAGATTTAAAATTCAATCCGGCGTTCCCTACCATAAATTGCTGGCGGATGTCATCCTTTTCAGGGAATAATTCCTCATCAATGCTGGTATCAAAACCATAGTAGTGAAATGCATTGGACTTCAATCCCCCTTCTGCTGAAAAAACGCTCCTTCGCCCCATTCTTTTACCGTAAAATAGCATCTCGTTATCGGCGAACTGTGAAAATGCCTTTTCGTTATTATCGAGCCTGAGCCTCCCCCTTGATGAATGGTGCTTCAGGAATAATCCGCCGGAATACCGGTTGTTCCGGAGATTATTAATGCTAAGCTCGGCATAGGGAGTTACATAACTGCCAATGCCAAGCCTGATATGACTGCCATATAATTTCGACACTGTTTCTGCGCTCATCCGGGCCGGGGTAATTGGCTCAACCTCAAAATCGGTTTCAATGGGGATCGGAAGTATGGTATAGCTGAACAACGGTGTAACACTTATAGTGTCGGTTAGCGAGGGCAATAAGTTGATTTTCGGCGTTTCGGCAACCGAAGGTTCATAAGACCTTACAACTATAACCTCCCTTTCAAGGTCCTGCTGTGCGATCAGGTCCGGCACAAAAAACAAAAACAGTACTGCAGGCAGCATTATCCGCATTCCCCTTACTGATATATTTATATATTTCTTCATTGCTATTTACTTTTCCCGGTTTATTGATTTCTGATCCTTATCTCCATTGTATCGCTTTCGGGAGTTACCCTGACATTTTCGCGAGCATCGATGGATTGCATGCGGGTTCTTGCGTCGGCAAGGATCCCGTCGTCGTTAACGTCATAATTATCAATGATACTCTGAAGTGTGTGGCGTGCCTGAAAATCATCGCCCATTTCAAGATATATGTCGGCCAGCAGGATAAAAGACCTGGCCATCCAGTAGTGATGGGGAGTGTTCATTGCAACAAGGTCATACACCTCTTCTTCGGACTGGTCGTATTTACCCTGCAGGAAATATATCTCAGCTATCCTGTATTTTGATTCGGCTCCCTCACTGCTGGTAACCTCTCTGGACACAACCCTGTATTCATTCATTGCCGACTCAAGCTGACCGAGTTCCTGATGGGCTTTGGCCATACTGAAATGAGCTTCGCGTTGGAGTTCCTCGGGAATATTATCGGTTGCCAGCACCTTGGAGGAAGCATTAATGGTTCCCTGATGATTGCCGAGTATACTATTTGCCCGCATCTGGCCGATCCTCGCAGCAAGCAGGTTGGAGGCCGACTCGGCAACACTTTCCAGCTCTTCGTAGTTGTTAAGGGCATCACGGTAATTACCCTTGCTGAAATTTATCGAGGCCGAACCGGCCAGAGCCGGCTCGGTAAAGGGATTACGGAACATTCCGGTCACGAAATTATAGGACTCAAGGGCCCGGTCATATTCACCAAGATGATGATGGGATTCGGCCTTGTAGTAATGAGCATTCAGAATAAAGCTGCCATTTCTGAACTGTTCTATATACCTTGCAAAACCTTCAGTGGCCTGGCGGCGGTTGCCCGACATATAAAGGTTCTCGGCAGCAATATATGTAAGGGAATCCTGCTCCGATACAGTAACGTTTGCAAAATCGCCCAGGCTCCTGGTATATTCAACGTAGGAATCGACATCATTTAAATCAAGATAAATATTCCGGAGCCCGTTAAGTGCGGATCTTGATTCTGGCGTGCCCGGGAAATTTTCAGCCACCTTCTTGTAGTAGGCAATCGCCTCATTGTTACGGTTACGGTTATATTCTATAAGGCCAAGCTGAAGGAGGGCAGAACTAACAAGTGAACTGGCAGGAAATTCGTCGGTAAGCATTGAATAATAGGTTGCTGCCCGGGCCGGCGACTGGACTGCCATGTGGGCGTTACCCAGTTCATACAGAGTCTCAAGTCTGTACGATGAGGCCGGATGATCCGAAAGCAACCGGTCAAGCACTCTAATCTTACCGTCTATATTATTCATCAGTCCCATGGCAATGGCTCTCTGAAAAAGGGCATAATCGGGATTGGCCATGCCGTTGTTTACTGACCGGTCATAATATTCTACCGAATTCTGGTACTGGTTCAGGATAAAATATGAATCCCCGATCCTGTTCAGCGCGTCGCCAACCATCCGGGTCCTGGCCTCACGGGTGAGATTTAGATACCTTCTGAACCAGGAAATGGCGTTGGAGTGGTCATTATTACGGAAATAGGCATAACCGGTATTATAATGGGCAATATTGTATTCCCCCAGTTCGAACGCGCCAGGAGAGAGCATAAACCGGTTATAGTTCGCTATAGCTTCCGTATACCTGTTAAGCCTGAATTGTGCTTCGCCTTTCCAGTACCACGACTGTGCCGCTATGGCAGGATTGAACTGGGAATTTTCAAGAGACTGGTCGAATAGCCTTATGGCATCCTCAAAACGCAGGTTGCTGTAAAGTTCCAGTCCACGGAAGTAAGCTACCCTCTGATGAGCCCTTCGTATATCATTCGTCTGAACGTTTATTTTTTCAATTGAGGCAAGGGCTTCACGATAATTACGGGTGTTCATATAAGCCATAACCAGATAGTTATAGGCATCATCAATTCTCCGGGAGTTGGGGAACAGCTCAATGAAATCGTTAAAACCGTTTATGGCTTCATTAAAGGGAGAGTAAGCTATCTCAAAGGTTAGTAGCGAATAGTTAAAAAGGGCATCTTCCTGTATGGTTTCGTCAAAATCCATTCGTGCTGCGGCAGAAAAAGCCATTCTTGCCTTGTGTTTGTCATCCAGTCTGATATAGCAATCTGCAAGGTGATAATTTGTATTCTGGCTTAGCAGATCATCACTCCCCCCTACCCTTTCCAGCATTGCGGCTGCTTCTTCAAAGCGACCCGTCTGATAGTAGCAGTATCCGAGCTGGTAACGGTCTTCCCGCGAAACATTTCCAGTGCTGGAGGTATATTTTTCCAGATAAGGGATAGCATCCCTGTACTGATGCCGGCGATAATAGGATTCGCCAATGAGCCTTGATATCTCCGGAACCCTTCTTGATACGGCTACCTCCAGCAACTCCGGTCCGTGGGATATTACATCATCATACCTTTTCTGGAGATAATATATCTGAATAATATAGTAGGGAACAAGGCCCGAAAAGGTTTCATCATCACGGAGATCAAGAAATCCCTGTAATGCGGTGGCCAGATTATTTTCAGTATAGGCTATATGGGAATAATAATAAGTTGCAGGAGCGGAATAGGAAGATTGCTGGTCTTTTATTACGAAAAACGCCCGGGTGGCCTTCTCGAACTCATCTCTCATGAAGTATCCGTAACCAAGCATAAAAAAATATTCATCCCGGAGCTCATCCTTTATATGCTCGGGCCGTGTTGCTTCCAGCCATTCGGATGATTTCCGGTAATTTCTTTTACTGTAATAAAGGCGGCCGAGATGAAAATGGGCATCGTTACGGTGAATACTTTCAGGATTGCGGCTCACGAACTGTATCATCCGGTATTCCGCATCATCATTGAACAGCTTGATAGCGCACAGGGCAGAATAATATTCGGCATCGGTTTTCCGAAGATCGTGCAACTGCCCGTACTCTTCTATTGCCATTTCAAAGTGTTTCTGGGCAGCTCCATACTTCTCCTTTTCAAACAGGTCCATAGCACGCCTGAATGACGAATCATCATTATCGTAAATCAGGGTTTTTTGCCCGCTTACTGAGAAGGAAAAAAGAAAGAACATTGACAATAAACAGTATCCGGTAAGCCTTGTCATTCGTGTAAATTATATATTAGTAAAATTAAATAATTATCTGACTTGTTTTGCCCGTCATTAGCGGTTAGATCATGGTGCCCCGGTGATATTTCCCTGCTATAAGGGAATGGGGACTCAACATGAATACCGGTACTTCAAAGCTCCGTGATAAAAACTCCGTCCAAAAATAATTATAAATTATATCACATCTTTCAAAAAGCCAATTTAATTAACAATAACTGATATTTTTAATCTTTATTCTCTGATTTCTCCCAAAAAAAATAGCTATTTTAGCAGCCGGGCTTAAAACCCGTCGTCGGAAACCTGAAAAAAACGATGATTTACAGAATCTTAGACACAAGTAACGGACTTCTGCGATAATTCAGGACACACTTTTTCTTTTTGGCAATATGTCGCTCGATCTTATCATAGACATCAACAAGGCAAATATTTTCCAGGCCGAAAACCTTATACTCTCCGATGTTACATTCAGCATCAGCAAAGGGGAATTTGTCTATATCATAGGTAAGGTGGGCAGCGGCAAAACCAGCATTATTAAGACAATCACCGCCGAATTGCCTCTCATATCCGGAGAAGCAACAGTAGCAGGCTACAACCTGGAAAAAATAAAAAACAAACATATCCCCTGGCTCAGAAGAAAAATCGGGATCGTATTCCAGGATTTTCAGCTTCTCAGCGACAGGAATGTTTACGATAACCTGGCATTTGTTCTGAAGGCCACCGGCTGGAAAAACAAAAAGGAAATCGAAAACCGGATAATAGAGGTACTGGAAAGAGTAAACCTTAATTTCAAGGGATACAAGATGCCCCATCAGCTTTCCGGCGGTGAGCAGCAACGCGTTGTAATAGCCAGAGCCCTTCTGAACGACCCGGAGATTATACTTGCCGATGAACCTACCGGCAATCTTGATCCGGAAACATCTGAAGATATCCTTGAATTGCTTCAGGAAATCAGTAACAGCGGCAGGGCAGTTATTATGGCAACCCATAACTACAACCTCCTTAAAAAGTATCCCGCACGCACAATAAGATGCGAAAAAGGAAAAGCAAGGGAGGTCGACCAGTCGGCCGAAATAGATTTCAGCAGCCTGATGGATTAGATTGTTAAAGGAGTACGACCTGAAC